>JANXOP010000380.1 GCA_025357755.1 Kofleriaceae bacterium
ATCGCGATCGATGCGGTCGATGTCGAGCGCGCCCAATGCGATGCGCAGCGCATCGGCTCCGATCGCGAACCTGCACGCGCGACGCAAGACATCGCGCCGATGGTGCGGCGATTTGTGCAGCGTCGCGATCACGGCAAGTGCTGTGTCCCGGGTTGCCGCGCCTCGCGCAACGTCGATCTCCATCACGTGGTGCATCGCGAACACGGCGGCGGTCACGAGGCAGAGAATGTGACCCTCACCTGCTCGGCACACCATCGCGCCCTGCATGAAGGCAAGCTTCAGATCACGGGCTCGGCGCCGAACCTCACGATCACCTATGTGAATCCACCTGCCTCGCCCTCGCCCTCGTCGTCGTCGTCGTCGTCGTCGTCCTCGTCCTCGTCGTCGTCCTCGTCCTCGTCCTCGTCCTCTTCTTCGTCGCTCGCGATCGCGCCGGTGATCGATCCGATCGATGCTAGCGAGGCGCTCCGTGCAGCGCTACTTCAACCGCGCGTCGCAGGCTCGACGCCCCCCGTTGGGCGTTCGAAGTTCGAGAGCGTCGTCGCTGTGACGCAGGCGAAGCAAGCGCTGACGACCCTCGGCTTCAAGAAAGCCGAGGCTGCGCGCTATGTCGACCAGGCACTCGCGACGGTCGACAGGCCTGACCTCGAGCTGCTGATCCGTACAGCGCTCGCGTGTTCGCGGCAGGGAGTGACCTAGCCTGCTCGCCCGCAGCGCACGATGACCAGATGTCTCCGGGGCAACAGAGCGCGGGAGCGCGCGAAGCGCCTTCGACCGATGACCAGATGTCTCCGGCGCAACAGACCGCGGGAGCGCGCGAAGCGCCTTCGACCGGAGCGACGCTGCTGAGAAACGCCCGAGGATCGAGATGGAATCGATCTTGCTGGCGCCCACATAACCGCGTGAGGTGGCGTGCAAGCAACGACGTCCAGCTGCGCGAGCGCACCCCGGCCCGTAGAACGGATCGTCACCGCGCTGACTCGCGGCGTGCGGGCCTTCGTACAGATCGAGCAGGATCGCGTCGTGCGAGCCCGTCGGGGCCCGTCGCGCAACTTCTCGCCGACCTCGGCGTGACCAAGACCCACTCGCGGCCCCACGTCTCCAACGATAACCCCCTTCTCCGAATCTGCCTTCAAGACGCTCGAGTACCGCCCGGATTTCCCCGAGTGCTTCGGCTCCATCGAGGACGCGCGCGCCTACTGCGTCGACTTCTTCGCTTGGTACAACGGCGAGCACTGCGCGATCACCTTCGCGACATCGCCGATGATCATTCGACGCGATTCAGGCGAGCAGCGCCTGACCAACCACCCTACGAACGACGAGCGCGATTCCCCTCGGTTTCGATGTTCGCCACGGTTCGAGTAGAACCCAGTCTCCTCGCAACTAGCCCGGTTCGTATGCTCCTCGACCTGCGCGATGCTGCTTAGCGCAGCGCCTTGGCCCACGCTTTCTCGTCGAACCCGACGAGCGCGATCTTGGCGCCGACGACGAGCGGGCGCTTGATCAGCTTGCCGTCCTTGGCCAATGCGGTGAGCGCTTGCGCTTCGGTCATGGTCGGCAGCTTCGTCTTGAAGTCACCATCGCGGTACGAAGCTCCAGCGATGTTGAACAGCTTCTTGATCGGGACCTCGGCGAGCTTCTGGGCGGCCTCGAGCGTCGCCTTCGAAGGCGGCTCCTTCACGATGTCGATCGAGGTGAAGGCGATCTTGTTCGCGGTCAACCACGCGAGCGCCTGCTTGCAGGTCGAGCAGTTCGGGTACTGATAGATCGTCAACGGCACGCGGCTGTTCTAGCGTGTATTGTTGTTCCATGGACGTGGAGCGGCATCGGAAGGCGGCAGTTGTGCGCGTGGTGGATGGAGATGGGCGATCCAGCCCTGCGGTGCGTCGCGCCGTGTTCGAGGATCCGGCCAGCGCTCCCGAGGCGATGCGTGCGTTGCTCCTCAAGGTGTCCGAGCATGCCCACCAGATCACCGACGAGGATCTCGCGTCCGTCAAGGCGGTCGTCGCCGAGGACGAGATCTTCGAGCTCGTCATTGCCGCCGCGCTGGGCAAGGCACAGCGCCAGCTCGCCGCCGCGCATGCCGCGATCGCAGAGGTCGGTTAGATGCGGCTCGAGGTCCTGAACCGTGGGCACAAGCTCCGCCACAAGCTGCTGTTCAAGATGATCCGCGTGATGTCGTCTCATCCTGCGCCCGACGTGGTGAAGCTACTGACGTATCGCGGCGACTTCTTCGGCACGCCGATGAACGAGGTCTTTCAGGAAGCGATGCGAGGCCCATCGGAGTGGTCGATCGGCGATCGCGAGATGATGGCCTCGTTCGTCTCGAAGACAAACGAATGCGAGTTTTGAATGAACGCACACGGCGCGGTCGCGTCGCACGAGCTTGGTAGAGAGACGGTCGATGCGGTCAACGCGAACCTCGAGACGGCACCGATCCGCGAGCCGTTGCGCGCGGCGTTACGGTTCCTGAAGATCACGACGCTCGGCACGCCCACCGCAGCGGACGTGCGCGCCACCTACGCGGCGGGAGTCACGAAGGTCCAGCTGAAGGAGGCGCTCGAGGTCGCGTTCTGCTTCAACGTGATCGATCGGCTCGCCGATACGTTCGAGTTCCACGTCGGCTCGCCGGCTTCGTTCGCGTCGTCGGCGAAGATGTTGTTGAAGCGCGGCTACAAGATGTAGGCGTGGCCGCGGTTGGCGAAATGACCGTAAGCGGCGCGACCGCGGTACGTTCTCCAGCGTGACCCGTTCGATCGCGCCGTTCGTCGTGTTCGTAACCGGCTGCGCCGCACCCAGCTTCAGCACGATGGTCACGCTCGGCCCGACGTTCGGTACCGATCATCAAGGGGTCGTGCTCGCGGTCGAGGTCGCGCCGGTGTTGCACACCGCGTTTCCGACGCCACCGACCCCGATCACGTTAGCCGACGGCACGACCGCGCCGCAGCTCTACGATCCGCACGACGGCCCTGCGAGCGCGGTCGGCATCGCCCCGATGATCGCGTTCGGTATGGACTGGCACTCCCACAACCTCGGGTTCTCCGGGTTCACCGCGGTCGGCGCGGATTTTCTGCCGTGGCTGTTCGAGAACGGCACCACCGTCGGTTTCGGTGGCCAACTCGGGTACGCGCGGGGCGCCTACGATGGGTTCTACGTGATCGCGCCGCGGCTGTGGTTCGCAGTGCCGGTCACCGAGCTCGCGGGCAGGCCGGTGAGCCTCGGCTTGATGCTGCGCGGCCAGTTCGGCTTCGGTTCGGGCACCTCGGGTGTCGGCCCATCGCTCGTGCTCCGGCTGTAGCTGCGACGCCTGGGTCTCGGGTGCGACGGGTGCGACGAGGTTTTTTTCGTCGCTGATACGCGGATTGAATGTTGACGATGTTTCGATGGCGTCGATGATGGGCAGGTCGTGGCAGATACGTTGACCTTGGTGCCCGAGCGCGTGCGCGACGGCCAGATTTCGTGCGCAGCGTTGTTCGTCGTCCTCGATGCAGGGCGACCGCGCGCCGGTACGCGCCACTTGCTGCGCGGCATCGAACGCACCGTCGTCGGTCGCGGCTCGGCACCCGCGCGGCGCGATGGCAGCAACCTCCGCATCGACCTCCTCGATCCTCATCTCTCGATCGAGCATGTCGCGATCGAGCGCGCGCTCGGCGGTTGGACGTTGCGCGACCTCGGCTCGAAGAACGGGGTGATCGTCAATGGCGAGCGCACCGCGCAACGCGTCCTCTCCGATGGCGATTGGATCGAAGTCGGCGAGACCTTCCTGCGGTTCCGCGTGGTCAAGATTGCGGTGAGCACGGCCAACGATACGAGCGGCCACGACGTCCCGTCGCTCGTTCCCGTGGTCGAGAGCTCGTTGCGGCGGCTGATCGATGTCGCGCCGAGCATGGTGCCGGTGCTGCTGCTCGGCGAGAGCGGCGTCGGCAAAGAAGTCGCGGCGCGGATGGTCCACGCACACTCGAAGCGGCCGGGTGGCTTCGTCGCGGTGAACTGCGCAGGCCTCGTCGAATCGCTCGCCGCGGCGACGCTATTCGGCCACAGCCGCGGCGCGTACACCGGCGCGATCGAGGCCCGTCCGGGAGCGATTCGCGAGAGCGACCGCGGCACGCTGCTGCTCGACGAGGTCGGAGATCTCCCGCTCGCCACGCAAGGCACGCTGCTTCGGGTGCTGCAAGAGCGTGAGGTCGTGCCCGTCGGCGAGACCCGACCGATTCCGATCGACGTGCGCTTCGTTGCCGCCACCCTCAAGGACCTGGAGCGCGAAGTCGAAGCCGGGCGATTCCGGGTCGACCTCTACGCGCGGCTCGCGGGACTCCGCGTCACGTTGCCGCCGCTGCGCGACCGGCTCGAGGATCTCGGCACGCTGGTCGCTTCCTCGCTCGCGCGCATTCGCGGTCACGACCTCGGGTTGTCCTCGGCGGCCGCGTGGGCCCTGTGTCGCCATCGCTGGCCGCTCAATATTCGCGAGCTCGATCAAGCGATCGCAGCGGCGGCCGCGGTCGCACAAGGGGATCGCATCGATCTGCATCAGTTGCCCGAGCAGGTCGCGGGGCGCGCACCGGCCGCGGCGGTCGAGGCGGCGAGGCGCGAGGAGCTGCTCGCGCTGTTACGCGATCATCGGGGCAACCTCGCGGCCGTCGCGCGCGCACTCACCACGTCGCGCGCTCAGATCCATCGGCTCTTACGCCGGTACTCGATCGACCTCGAGACCTACCGGCCTCGCGGCAGCGGCACCGGCCCCACCGGGGGTGTCTAACGATAGTAGCGGCGGCGGTAGCCGTTCGCGTTGTACGCGTACTGATCGGCGGTGACGCGCGCCATCAGCTGCTCGCGGGTGCCGAGCATCCACAGGAACGGCGCGAGCAACACGAGCTGGTACATCCCATAGACCAGTCCGAAGCCGACGAACGCGATCGCCGTGGCGCGTGCGACCTTGACCGCGAGATCTGTCGCCTTCACGTAGTCGAACTTGCGCGTGAGCAACGCGCGAAGGATCCGTCCGCCATCCATCGGTAGCGCGGGGATCAAGTTGAACGCGGCAAGAATCAGGTTCGTCCAACCGATCCACGCGAGGATCGGAACATGCGTCACCGCGCCGAGGGCCAGGCCCAGACCGGCGAGCACGAGCGACACCATCGGGCCCGCTGCGGCGATCGCGAGCTCGTCGTTCGCAGTCTTCGGAAGATCGATCATCTTCGCGGCGCCACCAAAGAAGCCGAGCTCGATGCCGGAGATCCGGACACCCTTCTTGCGAGCGACGAATGCGTGACCGAGCTCGTGCAGGACGATCGACGCGAAGGCGAGGCACACGATCTCGACACCAGTGAGGCCGCCGAACGCGACGAACACCAGCCCGAGCAACATCAAGAAGCTGAGGTTGATCTCGATCGGGAACCCGAACAGGGCACCTAACCGCCATGACTTCGACATGTGGTCAAGGTGCGCACTCCGTCGACGATCCGCAAGGCCAGCGAAATTGGTTCGTTACGAAACCCCAGGCGTATCCGACCGCGGTTTGACGAGTGATCCCGATTTCATCAAGGATGACCGCGATGTCCTTTCTCTCTCGCTCTATCGCAGGAACCTTATTGGTGATGGTCGGTTGTGGTGACAACACCGCAGAACAGTTGATCTCGACGGCTCCGCTCGCCGCTGGCTCGACCGCATGCGCCGCAGGCGGGGTCGCGATCTCGATCGGCGGTGACTCCAACGGCAACGGCACGCTGGACGCGAGCGAGGTCACGAGCACGCAGAACGTCTGCAACACGCCGGGGAGCATCACCACGCTCACGCCCGCCGCACCCGATGCGACCTGCCCCGGTGGTGGCGTGCTCGTGCAGACCGGCGGAGATACGAACGGTGACGGCATGCTCGAGACGGGCGAGGTCGGATCGACGCAAGAGATCTGCACCGCGCCGACACCGACCCTGACCACGGTGCTCCCGGTCGCCGGTGGCGACGTGCACTGCCCGATCGGCGGCACCGCCGTCGAGACCGGCCTCGATACCAACGCGAATGGCATGCTCGACGCGAGCGAGGTCGCAGCGACGGACTACGAGTGCCTGACGGGACCGGGCGGCGTTGATGTCCAGGCGTTCACGCCGCCCGCGGCCGTCCCGAACCAACCGGCGTACACGATCGGCTTGAGCGGCGGGGCCGGCACCACCGACAATGGCGGTGACGCGGGTTACTTCAGCGCGTCGCAGTACGGGAGCTCGGGGCGTCACTTCGCGGTCTGGTCGACCGGCGTTGTCGATGCGAGCTTCACGACCCCCGCCGTGGCGCCTTCGTTCGGTGCGTACGAGCTCGACGTCACCACCGACACCACGCTCGCGCAGGACAACGGCGGCTCGAATACCGCCGACGGTAACTACTACATCGACGGCAACACGCTGAGCTACCGCCAGGATGCGACGCATCTGTTCGCGGTGACCGGCCTGCATGTCGCCGACGGTAAGACGCTCACACTCCCCGTCCAGCTCTCGGGGCTCGTCAACGACATCAGCATCGAGGGCACCGTCGTCACGGCGACGAACAGCAACGGCGATGCGTCCAACCTGACCCTCGTCTCGAGCTCGCTCGTGTACATCGCCGCGACCGGCAAGATCGATACGTCGGGCGCGGCGGTCACGGCGGCACGTGGCGGCAACTCCGGCCACGTTTATCTGCAAGCGGCGCAGGTCGTCGTCAAGGGCCCGATCGTGGCCCACGGTGCCGCGGGTGCCACCTCGTTCAACGGTGGTAACTCCAATGGTGTCGAGGTCTACTCGGATCGCGGTGGCGTCTACATCACGGCGACGATCGACGCGCGTGGCGGCATGGCGGGCGATGCTGCCTCCGCGGGCAACGGCGGCAGCGTCAACCTGTCGACGAACTCCGGAAGCCTCGCCAACAGCGGCGCGATCGACGCACGCGGTGGTGATGGCCTCGCCACGGGCGTCGCCGCGAGTGGCGGCGGCGTGAGCTTCAATATCAATACGAGCGGCACGATCCGCAACTCGGGCGCGATCGACACGAGCGGCGGCAACACGCCGGCGACGTGTACGGCGAGCTCTTGCTTCGGCGGTTCCGCCGGCTCCGTCTACTTCCAGTGCACCGGCGGGAGCGTGGCTACGAGTGGGGACGTGACCCAGCGAGGCGGGACGGGTGGCGGCGCTGGCGGCGGCAACGGTGGCTACACGACGTTCCAGTTCAACACGGGCTACAACAACAACTTTTACGTCCCGGCAGGCGCGTTTTCGGTCTCCGGTAACTATCACAAGGAGGGCGGTGCGGGGACGCGCGGCGGAATCGGCGGCGGCTTCAACCTGTACGGCAATGCCTACAGCGCGACCAGTGCGGCGCAGTTCCAGTTCTTCGGCTATTCGGACGTGACCGCGAATGGTGGCGCCGGGCTTGGCGGCGGACGTGGTGGTGACATCAACGTCACCGAGCAGCCGTACAGCCTCTATAACGGCTACTACTCCTCGACCAACACGGGCTCCGCGCTGCTGTGGTTCGCGAACGTCTCGACCAACGGTGGTGCGGGGACGGCGAACAACGGTGGTGACGGCGGCAACCTCTCGCTGCGCGCGTGCGACTACCCCTATCTCGCTTTCGGTTGCCTCGTCGAGAACCGGGGATCGATCACCGCGAACGGCGGTTCGGGAAATCACCACGGCGGCGCGAGTGGCAACATCTACATGAAGGGCCAGTCTGGGATCGCGAACGCGGGTGCGTTGATCGGCCATGCGGGCGCGGGCCAGGATCAACCCGGCGGCGATACGCAGAACGTGCAGCTCTACACGACGGGCCCGCTCACGAACAGCGGTGCGATCGATCTCGTCGCTGGTGACTCGGATAGCGCGCACGGTGGCAACTGTGACGGCGTGCAGCTCTACGGTTCGACCACCACGAACACCGGCGCGATCACGGAGGCGGCTGGCTCGTCGACGACGGGCGTCGGCGGAGATAGCAACCAGATCGCGCTCTATGGCTCGAGCGCGCTGACGAACACCGGCGTGCTCGCGGCACCGGGCGGCACGGGTGTCACGGATGGCGTCGATGGCACGGTCATGTTCAACAACGTCGTCCAGAACTAGGCCAGAACTGAGCCAGAACTAATCTGGAACCAGCGCGCCGATCCGCTTGGCCAGCTCCTCGCGGTCCTCGCGCGTGATCCAGGGAATCGCGAGCTTCGCGAGATCGGTGCCGCTCTCGTCGATGAATCGGATGTAATCGCCGCTCACGGTGATCCCGAGCCGCCACGTGATCGTGACCTCCGGACCTTCGGAGATCAGGATCCGCCCGCCGTCGTAGATCGAGAGCACGAGCCTCGCGCGATCGCGAAACAGCTTCCGCGCGTAGACCGCGTGGTGGTCGCCCTGGTCGACGAACAAGATCTTGTCGAGACCCCGACCGATCTCGATCGCCCGGTCGACCGTGCCCGAGAATAGCTCCGCGACGGCGGCGCGGAGCTGGTGGAACAAGGCATCGAGCCGCTTGAGGGCTTCCAGCCCGCCCGGTTCGAGGAAGGGAACCGGCTCGACCCCGAAGATCCGGCGCATCCCTGGCTGCTTGTCGGCGAGCTCGATCCAGACCGCGAGATCCTCGTGGGGCACATCGCGTGCGACCAGCAAGCGGCCCGCGATGCGTAGCGATTCCTGGTTTTTAGCCTCGAGCAGCGTCACCAGCTGGTCGGTGATCTGGAGGGTTCGACCACCCGACGACAGCGTGATCTGGCGCGGGGCCAGCTCCATCCGTAAGGGGCCCTTGGCCGTCGGTGCCTCGAAGACGAGGTTGGCATCATCGCCGCGATACGCCATGGCTGGAGGGTAGGGTATAACCCCCGGCCATGACCGCCCAGTACTCGATGGTTATCAAGGATCTCCGCAAGCTCGTGCCGCCCAAGCGCGAGATCTTGAAGGGCATCTGGCTGTCCTTCTATCCGGGCGCGAAGATCGGCGTCCTCGGCAATAACGGCGCCGGCAAGAGCACGCTCTTGAAGATCATGGCGGGCGTCGACAAGGAGTTCCTCGGCGAGGTGATGCCGGCGCCGGGGCTCAAGATCGGCTACCTCGCGCAGGAGCCGAACCTCGATCCGAACAAGACGGTCAAAGAGAACGTCGACGAAGGCGTCGCCGAGACCCGGGCCCTGCTCGCGCGGTTCGAAGAAGTCTCGAACAAGCTCGGCGAGGACATGCCCGAAGACAAGATGAACAAGCTGCTCGACGAGCAAGCGCGTCTTCAGGATCAGATCGAAGCGGTCAATGCGTGGGAGCTCGATCACCAGGTCGACATGGCGATGGATGCGCTCCGCTGCCCTCCCGGCGATGCCGATGTCACCAAGATCTCCGGCGGCGAGAAGCGTCGTGTCGCGCTGTGCCGGCTCCTGTTGAGCAAGCCCGATATGCTGCTGCTCGACGAGCCGACCAACCACCTCGATGCCGAGAGCGTCGCGTGGCTCGAGAAGACGCTCGAGAACTTCAAGGGCACGGTCGTCGCGATCACCCACGATCGCTACTTCCTCGACAACGTCGCCAAGTGGATCCTCGAGCTCGATCGCGGCGAGGGTCATCCGTTCGAGGGCAACTACTCCGGCTGGCTCGAGCTCAAGGCCAAGCGCCTCAAGGATGAAGACCGCCAGGCCGATGCACGCCAGAAGATGCTCGCACGCGAGCTCGAGTGGGTGCGCCTGTCGCCGAAGGCTCGCCAGGCCAAGAGCAAGGCCCGCCTCAACCGCTACGAGGAGATGCTCGAAGAATCGCAGAAGGATCAGATCGATCCGTCGCTCGAGATCATGATCCCGCCGGGCCCGCGCCTCGGTGGTGAGGTCGTCTCGTTCGAAGGCGTGTCGAAATCGTTCGGCGAGCGCAACCTGATCGACAACCTCACGTTCAAGCTGCCTCGCGGTGGCATCGTCGGCGTGATCGGGCCGAACGGCGCGGGTAAGACCACGCTGTTCCGCATGATCATGGGCCTCGAGAAGCCCGACAAGGGGCAGGTCAAGGTCGGCGAAACGGTCAAGCTCGGCTATGTCGATCAGTCCCGCGATGCACTGTCGGACGACAAGACGATCTACGAAGAAATCTCCGAGGGTGTCGAGAACCTCCCGATGGGCGAGTCGCGCACGATTCCAGCGCGCGCGTACACCTCGAGCTTCAACTTCAAGGGCCAGGATCAGCAGAAGCGGGTCGGCATCCTCTCCGGTGGTGAGCGCAATCGCGTCCACCTCGCGAAGATGATCAAGCGGGCCGGCAACCTCCTGCTCCTGGACGAGCCGTCGAACGACCTCGATGTCGATACGCTGCGCGCGCTCGAGGATGGCCTCATCAAGTTCCCGGGCTGCGCCGTCGTGATCAGCCACGATCGCTGGTTCCTCGATCGCATCGCGACCCACATCCTCGCCTTCGAGGGCAACAGCCACGTCGAGTGGTTCGAGGGCAACTTCGCGGACTACGAGGCGGACCGTCATCGTCGCCTCGGGACCGACGCCGACCAGCCGCACCGGATCAAGTACAAGCCGATCGCGCGCTGAGCGCTCGCGCGCGCTCGCCATGGGCTAGCCCTGCGTTAGACGGGGGTTAGCGAGGTTTGGACAGGGCACGCTGGCTGCACTTGCGTCCCGCATGGCCACGACTCGCGAACCCCCGAAGGTCAGTGATCTTCTCAAGCACGTCGGCGACGATCTCAAGACGATCGCCACCACCGAGCTCGAGCTGACCCGCAACAAGATGAGCCAGTTCGTCGACCGCACTATCATGCGGGCGAGCGTGATCATCATCGGTGCGTTCATCGCGCTGATCGGGCTCGCGATGCTGTGCGTCGTGGCGGTCCTCGCCATGCAGCCGGTGATTCACCTCCTGTGGGTGCGCCTGCTCATGATGTCAGGCGTGTACATCCTGGTCGGCGGAGGCGCTGCGTGGATCTATGCGCGGCGGGTCGCGAGTGGTCCGGACATCGACAACGAGGTCGAAGAAGTCGGCCAGACCTTCGACGCGATCTCGAATGGATTGAAGAGTTAATGCGCGACACCAAAGAAATTCAAGCGGACCTCGATGCCGCGCAAGCGGATCTCCAGAAATCGGTCGCCGAGCTCAAGCACATCATCGAGGGCAAGCTCGAGACCCCGAAGCACATCATCGAGGTGGTCGAGCGTCCCGTGTCCTTCGTGAAGGATCACGCGCTCCTGATCGGCGTCGCCCTGACCTTCGGGCTCGGAGTCCTCGTGGGGCGCGCCGTGTTCCGCGAGGACTAAGCAGCGCGCTGATTCGCGTGGAGCCGGACATCGGCGACGAGTGGGCGATGATCGCTCGCTCGCCGTGCAACCTCCGAATCGCATCGCGATAGCTTGATGAAGTCGACGCCGCCTCGCACGAACACGCCGTCGAGCGCGCGGACCGGGCCCCACGCCGGGAACGTGAACGGGCGCTTCTCGATGCCGCGGAAACCTGCGGGACGGAGGAGGTCGCCGAGCCCACCGTAGACATCGTTGAGATCGCCGCCGACGAGCACCGGGGTCTCGTGCTGCATGTGCTGGAACGGCTGCGCGTCGAGGAACTTCGCGAGCTGGAGCTTGCGCTCGTAGCGCGCGAGTCCGAGGTGCATGTTGAACACGTGTACGGTGCGATCGATCTCCTCGCCCTCGTGATCCTGGCGGACCCGGATCACGCCGTGGAGCACGCTGCGCTTCTTCTTGAACCGGATCGAGAGATCGATGTTCGAGGCCTCTACGATCGGGTAGCGGCTGAGGATCGCATTGCCGTAGCACCCGCCGCCGCGGACCTCGACGTTCGGGAAGAACGAGCGATAGCGCATGCCGACGAGGTCACCGAGCAGGTCGACCTGACGATCCCGATTGCTGCGCGGTACGTCGTGATCGACTTCCTGGAGCAACAGCACGTCGGCGTGCAGGTTGTTGATCACGGTGGCGATGCGTTGCGGATCGTACTTGCGATCGACGCCGCCGATGCACTCGTGGATGTTGTAGGTGAGGAGCCTGAGTCTCATGGTAGGGACTGCGTGGTCGAGGCGGGCGTGATGGAGGCGGCGGCGGTGGGCAGCCACTGCGCGACGACGAGCGTCTCGTCGTCATTGCGCGGGTGGCCAGCGCGATGCGCGGCGACGCTCGCGTGCACGAGATCGTGGACCGACGGCGGCGCGAGCGCGTTGCGATCGAGGCGGCGAAGCAACCGCTGCAACCTGCGATCGCCGAACGGTTCGCCGTTGGGATCCTGTGCTTCGATCACGCCATCGGTATACCAGACGAGGAGATCGCCGGCTCGCAGCGGACGCTGATGAACCTTCGGAACCGTATGGCTGGGCGACCCGAGAGGATTGCCGCGTGCGACCAGCGCGTGGAGCTCTACGTCCTTGTCGCCTGCATGGCAGACATAGGGCGAGGTGTGACCGCACGATACGTAGCTGATCGTGCGGGTTGTCGCGTCGAAGATCGCGGCGAACATCGTCATCGCGAGCTGGCCGCCGCCGACCCGGCTCACCGCCGCATCCATGGCCGCGACGAACGTGACCAGATCGAGCGCGTTGCCGTGGCGCCGAACCGCGACATCCGCCGCCGCGGCGGCCGCCGCGGTCACGGTGGCCGAGGCGACGCCATGACCCGTGACATCGCCGATCGCGAGCAGCAAGCGCTCGGGACCGAGCGGGAAGAACCCCCAGAAATCACCGGCGCAGCGCGTCGCCGGTTGCCACGAACCGACGACGGTGACATCGCCGTGGACGTGCGGGCCGCGCCCGGGCAGGAGCTGCGCTTGCACGGTCGCCGCGAGCTCGACCTCGCGCGCGATCGTGGCGCGCTCGGCCGCGCGTCGAGCCATCCGAGCGTGGATCAAGCCCTCGGCGAGGCGATCGGCCGCGCGCTCGACGAACGCGAGGTGACGCCGGCGCAAGCGGCGCGCGGCCGCCGGCACGGTGATCAAGCCGAGCAATTCATCGCGGCTGATCACCGGGACCGCGGTCCGCGCCTTCGTACCGGCGAGCACCGCGCCGAGCAACACGCGCAGATCTTCGGGGACGCCCGCGGCCTGCTCGAACACCGCTCCGGGATGTTCGGCGAGCCAGGCCCCGAGCAACGGATCCGGTGCGGCCGCGTCGTCGAGACGCTGGCCGGCGGTGGTCCAGCTGTAGTCGGTCTCCGCGGCGATCAACACCTCGACACGCACGCCCATCGCGAGCTCGATCACGTCGATCGCGAGCTGCGCGATCGCGCGTTCGTCGCGCAGCGTCCGTGCCCGCGTGACCAGCTGGGTGAGCAAGCGGTCGAGCGTGCTGTCGGTCATCCGCCCGCCTCGGCTGACCAGCGAGAACACCGAGATCGAGACGCGTGCACCGGCGAACACGCACAGCATCACGAGGCCGCCGCCCCACCACACGAGGGTGGTGCCGAGGAGCGAGAGCGCGACCCACCCGAGCAGCGTCGCGACCGCGAGGTGGAGCAGCACGCGCGGCATCGTGTCGTCGACCGCACGTACACGGAGGAGATCTTCGACGATCAGCGCGCGCACGACGAGCACGCTGCCGAGGCCCGAGAGCAACCAGCCGAGCGGGAACATGCCGAGGTGAAACGCGAGACCGACATCGGTGAGGCCGGAGTACGTGATCATGTTCGCGAGCCAGACCGCGCGGAGCTGGCGGCGCTCGTGAGAGGGCGGGGCGCGATAGGCTGCGAGCGTCAACATGAGGAAGCTCGGCGCCGAGATCACGACGATCGAGAGCAGCACGAGCCACGCGTAGTGACCTGCATCCGCATACCAGAGCCCGAAGCCGAGGCGATGGACGCCAGAGACCACCACGTCGCTCGAGGCCGACAGGATGACCCAGACGACCGAGATGGCCACACCGACCCACACGAACCAGTGACGGTTGCCGAGCAGGCGGAGCTGGAAGCCGGCGCCCGAGGCTGCGGCCATCGGAATGAAGGCGGCGGCGATCCGGAACAGGTGCTCCGCGGCGGCCGGCGACGTCACGGAGGGCGACATCGCCATGCAGATCGAATAGGGCATCAGCGACGCGAAGTGCAGCAACATCCACGCGCGCAGCACCGGTTCGCCACGCATGGCGACGCCGTACGCGATCACGACCGCCATCGCGGCGGGAGCGAACGCGAACGGGAGCGATAAGAGGTGCGCGTCGTAGCTCGCGCTCGACCACAGGGCGTGCATCGACGGTCCTGACTGTATCGTGTACCATTCGTGCCGTGGCGGATCAGCGGAACCCTTCGGGGCGCAGGCCCCCGGCGTTGCCGCTTCCACCGCCGCCGGAGGACTTGCCGCGCCTTCCCGAGGTCAACCTCGACGATTCTCAGGAAGTTCGGATCGATCATCGCTCGCTCGCCCCGAATCGCAATTCGATCACCGCGGCTCGGCTGCGTCAGGATCGCGACAAGATCGAGACCAGGGTCGGCAAGCCGAACATCCCGCCGCCGCTCGTCCCGGCGAAGCCCCGCCCGCCAGCCCCGGCTACAACGAACGCGCTCCCCGGGCCGCAACCGCCCGCGCGGAGCGCCGCGATCCGCGTCCAGACCGCCCAGTTCTCGTCGCTGATCGGCGCGCGCTACCAGATCGTCAAGCGCATCGGCCAGGGCGGCATGGGCAAGGTCTACGAGGTCAACCACATCCACCTCGCCCGCAAGTTCGCGCTCAAGATCATCTCGAATCAGGTCGCCGAGACCGACGAGGCGCGCGAGCTGTTCTATCGCGAGGCGCGGTTCGCCTCGGCGATGGCACATCCCGCGATCACCTCGGTCGTCGATTTTGGCGAGGACGAGAAGGTCGGCATGTTCATGGTCATGGAGTTCGTCGATGGCGAACCCCTGAACAAGATGCTGTTTCGCGAGAAGCAGATGAGCCTCAAGAAGGCGTGCGAGATCATCCTCGCGGTCGCCGAGGCGCTCCACTACATCCATCGCCAGAACGTCGTCCACTGCGACATCAAGACCGAGAACATCTTGATCGGCGAAGAAGAGATCGAGGCCAAGCGCACGCGCATGGTCGTCAAGCTGCTCGATTTCGGGCTCGCGCGTTCGCTCGTCGCTTCGCGCGCCTCGACCTCGCTGTCGGGCACGCCGCACTACGTCGCGCCCGAGCGAATCCGCGGCGAACCCGCTTCGCCGGCGAGCGATGTCTACGGCGTCGGCATCCTGATGTACGAGCTGCTCACCGGCCAGGTCCCGTGGGATGGCCCGGTCCAGAAGATCCTCGCGGGTCACCTCGACGAAGTGCCGCGCAAACCCTCGAGCTTGATCGCCGACGGCCTCGATCCGGCCGTCGAGCGGCTCGTGCTCCACGCGCTCGCGAAGCGCCCCGCGGATCGCCACAAGGATATGGCGGCGTTCATCTACGAGCTCCGCACCGTGATGGACATGCTCGGCTACGGCCGACGGCGTCAGGCCGCAGGACCTTCGCGCAAGGTCCTCGTCGAGCAACCGAAAGAGCAGAAGTCGCCGCGTGACGAGCTCGCACGGATGGCGTTCGATGGCTGTCGCCTGCCGCTCGCGCTGCTCACGCCACAGGGCCTGATCGTCTCGGCAAATCCAGCGTTCGCGAAGTTCGTGATGGGCGTCTCCGTCGAGGTCGAGGGGCTGCCGGTCAAATCGACCGCGCTCGCGAATGCGTGGTCGACCGCCGAGCAGGACATCACCCGCACGCTCGCGGGCAACCCGATCCGCCGGATCATCGAGATCGACGTCAGTCCGACCGAGGTTCGCCGCTTGTTGCTGTGGCTCGATGCCGTCTCGGGCGACCACGTCGTCCTCGGCGTTCAGCCGCTCGAGCTGTAGTCGCGTTCGCGACTACCTGCGAGCGCCGCGAAGGCGCGCCTTGACCTCGATTGGGTCAGCCGTGATGGCTTCATCGATCCCAGCTCGATCGACGATAGGGTCAACGTCGTGCTAGCTCAGTGGCAAGCCATCTCGATATCGGGTAGCGAGTAGACGCAGTCAGGGAACGCGCCGGTGCACGCACCTCCTGGCGCGGTCTGCCCACACGCTGGCACGTCGTTTCCCCAGGCATACCCGGCGCACTGACCCTGGTTGTCATCACATCCCTTCGTGTCGTCGATCTTCTCCTCGATGCCGTCACAATTATAGTCGAAGGATCCGTTCGCGCGCGCGACAGTGAAGAACGCCATCTGGCCAGGAAACACCGCCGGATCGTCATCATCGCAGTCCGTCGCACACGTGACCCCATCCATGTCGTGATCGACGTTGCACGATGACAGGCTGTCGTTCTCGACGTGGGCATCGTCCTCGGCATCGAGCCGCTTCGCATCGGAGGGTCGCGAGTCGAAGCCCACTCGACCACACGCGACGGTGAACACGACCAAAAAACACCGCCGCACGCGCCCAGCGTAGCCCAGGTTCTATCGTTGCGACGCCGTTTCGCGCGCGTGGCGCGGCGCGCAGCAGACCGTCGAGCCTGCTATCCTTGGCCCATGCGAGGCCCGCTCGATCCGGCGGCAGTGCGCGCGTACATGGCGCGCGATTGGGGCGCGGTGCGCGAGGCCAAGCGACAATATTGGCGCGATCGGCTCGATCGTGGCGGTCTCGTCGAAGCACTGCGGGTGAGCGAGCAACTCCGTGACCAAGCGGCGCACGCGAATCCGGCGTGGCCGACCGAAAAGGACCGTGAAGAAGATCTCGAAACCCATCAGCGTGTCGCGAAAGCCCTCGCCTCGACCGCGCCGCCCGAGCGCCGCTCTGCATCAGCCAGAGCACGCACTCCTCGCGTTCGCTAGGTTTGCCAAGCAGCTCGGTATCCGCTGGTACGTGTTCGGGGCGCAAGCGGTCAACCTGCACGGGTTTCCTCGTACGACCGCGGATCTGGACCTCACGATCGAGCTCGGCGACCGAGATCCCATCGAGGTCGTCGCGAAGCTCGCGAAGGCCGGGTTCTCTGCGCGGTTCTCCGATGCCGCCTTCATCGCGGCCACGCGCGTCATCCCGGTGGTCCATGGAGCGACGGCCTTTCCGATCGATCTGGTCCTCGCGGGACCAGGTCTCGAAGCGCAGTTTCTCGATGAAGTCGTCGTTCATTCGATCGGGCGCGCGAAGATTCCGGTGCTCTCGGTCGAGAACCTGATCGTGACCAAGCTCCTCGCGGCGCGCCCGAAGGACCTCGAGGACGTCCGCGAGTTGCTCGCGATCCGGGAGGTCGATCACGGTCGGATCGAAGCCCTGCTCGCGAGGCTCGAGGCGGCGCTCGACCAAAGTGACCTGAGGTCGGTGTACCGGAGCCTCCGCGCTGGATCGTGATCGGGGCTGGGGCTACCGTGCGCCCATGAAACGGGCCCTGGTCATCGCGCTGCTCGTTGGGAGCAGTACCGTCGTGCATGCCGACGATCCAAAGATTCCATTCGAGAAGTACAAGCTCGCGAACGGCCTCGAGGTCATCCTCGCGCCCGACTCGAGCATCCCGATCGTCGCGGTGAACGTCTGGTACCACGTCGGGTCTGGCGACGAGGTGCCGGGCAAGAGCGGCTTCGCGCACCTGTTCGAGCACATGATGTTCCAGGGCTCCAAGAACGTCGGCGCCGATCAGCACTTCCCGGTCCTGCGCAAGCTCGGCTCGGATCTCGTCAACGGTACGACGAACACCGATCGCACGAACTACTTCGAGGTCGTGCCGTCGAACCAGCTCGAGACCGGGCTGTGGCTCGAGAGCGATCGGATGAGCCACCTGCTCGACATCCTCGACAAGGCCGAGCTCGACAACCAGATCGATGTCGTGCGTAACGAGCGCCGCCAGAACTACGACAACCAGCCGTACAACAAGGCGCGGTTCGCGCTGCAGGCGGCGCTCTATCCCGAGGGCCATCCGTATCGCTACTTCACGATCGGCAAGCACGAGGATCTAACGACCGCGTCGCTCGAGGACGTGAAGGATTTCTATCGCACCTGGTACGTGCCCGCGAATGCGACGCTCACGCTCGTCGGTGACTTCGATGTCGCCGCGACGAAGAAGCTCGTGGAGAAGTGGTTCGGTTCGTTCCCGGCGAGCACCAAGCCGGCCGTCGTGACGATTCCGGCGCCGGTCGCGAAGGCCGCGGCGCTGACGGTCGATGACCCCTTCGCGAAGCTCCGCCAGATCACGTTCGCGTGGCACTCGCCCGCGATGTTCGCGCCCGGCGATGCCGAGCTCGATTTCGTCGCGACCGCACTCGGTCGCGAGGGAACGGGGCGGCTCTACAAGGCGCTCGTGTTCGACAAGCAGCTCGCACAGAGCGTACGCGCGAACCAAGGCGGCCAGACCTTCTCCGGCACGTTCCAGATCACGGTGGCGCTGCGCACTGGCGCGGATGTCGCGGCGGTCCAGCAGATCGTGGTCGACGAAGTCGCCAAGGTGACCAAAGAGCACCTGACCGACAAAGAGATGTCGCGGCTGGTGACCGCGCAAGAAGCCACCGCGATCCGCGAGCTCGAGAGCGTGAACGGCCGCGCGAACGTCTTGCAGATGTACAACCAGTACCTCGGCGATCCGGACAAGATCACGTTCGACCTCGATCGCTATCGCAAGGCCACGCCCGAGCAGGTGCGCGCGGCGGCCGCGACGTACCTCACCCCCGCGCACCTCGTGACCGTGGTGACGAATCCCGCCGAGGTCCCCGCGAAGGCCCCCGCGAAGGCGGGTGACAAGTGAACCGCGTCGCGCTGTGTTTGTTCGTCGCTGCGTGCGGCAGCTCGAAGCCGCAATACACCGTCGCGGCACCGCCGCCATCGAATGCACCTGACCCGACTCCGATGAAAGTAGAGGCCCCGATGGCGCCGACCACCCAGACCGCACGACCGCAACACCTCGAGTTCCCGAACGAGGAGTTCCGCGCGAAGCAGCCCGTCGCTTCTGCCGTGCGGCCGTTCGCGCTCCCGGCGATGAAGCCGTTCACGCTGCCGAATGGCATCAAGGTCTATCTCGTCGAGCAGCACACGCTGCCGATCGTCTCGATGGATCTCAACTTCGACGGTGGTGGGCTCACCGATCCCAAGGAGAAAGACGGCCTCGCGAGCGTGTGCACGAGCATGCTGACCGAGGGCACGGAGAAGCTCGACAAGATCCAGTACAGCGAGGCGCTCGCCGATGTCGCGTCTTCGATCAACGCCTATGCGACGGACGATTCGCAGGGGCTTGGCCTCGCGAGCCTGACCAAGCACCTGCCAGCCACGTTCGCGTTGTTTGCCGAGACGCTGCGCTCGCCCGGACTGCGCCAGAGCGATCTCGAGCGCATGGTGAAGCGCCGGATCGAAGCGGTGAAGCAGAGCCGCGGCAATCCGAGCGCGATCCCGGGCCGCGTGTCGGGCACGATCCTCTACGGCGAGGCGCACCCGTTCGGCGGGGTGATCAGCGAGCAATCGCTCTCGAAGATCACGCTGGAGGACTGCAAGAAGCAGCTCGCGACCTGGATGCAGCCTAAGAACGCACGGCTGTTCGTTGTCGGTGATCTGAACGAACAGCAACTGCGCGACACGTTCGCGAAGTCGCCGCTCGCCGATTGGAAGGGGACGGCGCCGAAGCTGCCCGCCTTGCCGGCGCCCAAGACGATGGCCGGCCGGATCTTCTTCGTGAACGTGCCGAATGCCGCGCAGTCGACCGTGCTCCTCATGGAGCACGGGCCGCTGCGCACGGCCTCGGATTACTTCCAGAACACGATCATGTCGGGCGTGTTCGGCGGCAGCTTCACGAGCCGCCTCAACATGAACCTGCGCGAGGACAAGGGCTACGCCTACGGCTCGCGCGGCGGGCTCTCGTACTCGAAGCAATACGGCACGCTCACCGCGAGTGCCTCGGTGCAGACCGATTCGACCTATCAATCGCTGCTCGAGATCGATCACGAGCTCAAAGATCTGTGGGCCGGCAAGCGACCGGTCACGGCCGAGGAGCTCGAGCGCGAGAAGCTGAACGCGACCCTGGCGTTGCCAGGTAAGTTCGCCACCGCAGCATCGGCGCTCGGACAATATCGGAGCCTCGTGTACTACGGCCTCCCACTCGACTACTTCAATACCTACGTCGACCGGGTCAACAAGGTGACCGCGGCCGAAGTCAAACAATCGGCAGCCGCCCACCTCAAACCGGCGCTGGCCGTCTACCTCGTCGTCGGTGACGGTGATGCGAAGATGATCGTCGACGATGCGAAGCAGCCGAAGGATAAGCGTCGCCAGCCGTTCATCAAGGATGGAACCCAGGTCACGCTGCGTCAGGCACTGAAGGACCTCGCCACGGCGGGTGATGTAGGACCGGGTGGTTTCGTAGAGCTCGATGTCGATGGCGCCGTCGTCACGAACGTTGTCCGCTAACCGATCGATCACCCTCGGAAACTAAGTGTTTCCGACGAGTCGCGTGTAGACTGGTTCGGTGCGGGAACGAAAAGCTGGTCCACGCGGGTTCACGTTGCTCGAGCTGATGATCGTCGTCGCGATCATCGGCATTCTCGCGGCAGTCGTGATCCCGAACTGGGCGAGCACGTCGCGAAATAAGAAATACGATCCGGAGATCACGGCGATGACCACCGAGATCGCGAATCGCGAAGAGCAGTACAAATCGGAGCTCGGCAACGGCGCGTATCTCGCGGCTGCGAACTGTCCGACGACGCCGAACCAAGCTGGCGTCGACTTCAATACGGCCTGCGTGGGCAGTGGCTCGGGCGCGTACGGCACGTTGCGCGTGGTCGCGACCGACAACACCATTCGTTGCTCGTATCAGGTCGTCATCGGTGCCGCAGGCACGCAACCGACGGGCGCGCCGGCATCGTGCACGGCACCCTCGCTCGCGCTCGCCGGTGCTTGGTACTACACGCTCGCGACGTGTGACATGGATGGCAACGGTGGCACCAACGCAACCTTCTGCACCTCGAGCTGGAACTCGAAGGTGGGCTCGGCCAACTACGGTCAATGAGCAAGCGACGGCAAACACAGCGTGGCTTCACGCTCATGGAATTGATGATCGTGGTCGCGATCATCGCGATCATCGCGGTCGTGATGTTCAACCTCAGCAGCACCACCTATGGCGCGAGTGCGAACAACGTCGCCGATCAGATCACGCAGGATCTCAACATGTGCAAGATGCGCGCGGTCTCGACGCGGCGCTGGCATCGCTGCGAGATCACCGGCCCGTCGGCCGCCGCACCGTCCAGCCCGAGCAGCGTCACGATCATGCAGTGGCAGTCGACCGGCATGACGAATCCGGCAACGATCGCGAACGGCCAGTGGTTCCTGGTGCTCAACGACAAGATCGGCAATCCAGGGGCCGGCGTGCAGGTCTGGGACGCGAGCACGACGATCTGCATCGCGAACGGTTGCGGTGGCGCACCGACCGCGAAGAACGACACGCTCGTGTTCGATATCGATTTCCGCCCGGATGGCACGAGCACCGGCGGCACCCTGTTCATCACTCAACCGAATCGCGCTAGTTCATATCGTGTCGTCACCTACAAGGCGACGGGGAGCTCGTATGCTCGGAACTCCTGGTAAGAGGCTTCTTTATTCTGCGGTCGTGGTCGCCGGTCTCGCCCTGGTGGCAACCCCGGCGCACGCCAACACCTCGACGGCCTTTCCTACGGGGTCGTTGATCATCCCGGTCGGCTCGGCCTTCCAGGATGACTGCGGCGCGGTCTCGGCGTACGGCATGATGTACAACGTGCTGCGCGCGAACCCGTGGCTCTCGACCCACGGGTACACACCGATCACGGTGTTCTACACGTACCTCGATACGAAGGCATCGCCGAACCGGTGCATGCCGACCACGCTCGATACGCCACCGACCGCATCCGCGATGTGGACCGATGGTTGCGACATCACGAACGTCGGCGTCGCGCTGATCACGAACAACAACCACTCCACCGCGGACGCCGTCGTCACCACATACAACAACTCGGCGAAGGCGAACGTCTGGCCGCGCTACCCGTCGAGGTCGATCACGGGGACCGCGAAGGCGAACTACCTCGGTGGTCCGTTCGTCATCCTCGCGTCGGATGCACCGACCTTCCGCCTCCTACTCGACAACACGATCTCCGCGACCGACGTCAGCGGCAATACGATCGACTTCGCTCAATACCGTACGCGCAACGCGACCCAGACCGCGGCGCCCACGAGTGGTTGTGCGCTCGGCGTCGACCACTACGTCAACGTTCACAAGACCACGTCTGCGTTCGTCGCGAACATCGGCAAGGCGTTCCAGTCCGTGCCGCCGCGCCTCGCGCTGCTCGCGACCGACAAGAACGGGCACACCGTCACGGTCTCGAACAACATTCTTCAGGGTTACCTGCTGAACGCCGGCCTCAGCTACGCGGGCTCGCAAGGCTGCCCGCCGGCCTCGGTGCAGGCGGGCAACGCGGCGGTCTGTCCGAACGGCGCGGTGTCGGGTCAGATCTACGACTCGTTCGACTTCGACGATCTCGCGAGCGGGCAGCTCCAGGCGACCTCGGGCGGCTCGCCGCTCTATCAGATGTTGTGGACGCCACACTGGGAAGTGACGCACCCCAAACTCTACCAATGCACGGGCAGCTCCTGTGCCTGCAAGGTCAACTGCACCAGCTCCTGCGCGAAGACCGGGTGCACGCTCAACAGCACGAACCCGGGCCCGCCGACGACGATCGAGCAAAACGCCCTCAACGGGATCAGCGCGTTCCTCGATGGTCAGACCGGGCTCGCTGCCGAATGCGCCTCGATCACGAGTTACGAAGGTGACTGGACCGGCGGCGCCGCCGACACCCAGAGCAGCACCCAATTCCAGACATGCTTGAACAATGGCGCTGGCGTGTGTGCCGCCGCGGTCACGCCGTACGGCATCAATCGCAACGGCGCCGGTTCGTATCTCGCGAGCAACATCAAGAACTGCAGCGATCCGGACGAGGTCAACGGCGCCGCCTGCATCGTCTACTCGTATCCGGGGGACTCGTTCGCGCAGACCGGTGACTACTCGTGGAGCGCGGTCTCGGGGCACACTCAGGCGTGGCTCCCGAACACCGCGGCGGTCAATGCGATCTACAAGCCCGGCGTCGTGCCGTTGATCTCGCAGGTCGCGTCGCTCGACACGACCAAGATGGTCACGCCGAGCGCGTACAACGGGACGCGTAGCACGGCCGATACGACGGCACGTCCGATGATCGTCGCCGACCTCACGACCCGGAGCGTGAAGGATAACGTGCCGGGCAAGGCAAACATCCTCTACCTCGCCGGTCACGACGAACGCAGCAGCGTCGCGGGTACGAAGGTCATGCTCGAGACCCTGCTCCAACTCGGCATCAGCACGCTCCCTCCGATCGTCTCGATCACGGAGGTCTCGCGCAACTCGCCGATCGCGGTGACCGTCAGCAACCAGGCCGCGATCGTGCAAGGCACGTTCGAGTTCATCACGTCGTCGTCGACCGCGATCACCGTGCCGACGTTCTCGAGCGACGCGGACTCGACGAAGTTCCGCTTCCCGTTCACGAAGGGTCACCTCCGTGCACGCGCGACGAGCAACATCACCACGACGTCGAGCAACTACAACGCGGGAACGGCGATCTTCGACGCCTCCGGTGGTGTCCCGGATGCGACGTTCGCAGGTTGCGCGGCCTACTTCAACAGCGATTGCCGCACGGTGTTCACCACGGTCGATGAAGGTGTGAAGCCGGCGATGCACTTCCTCAAGCAGAGCGAAGTCTCGACGCTCGGCCCGCTGATGGGCCCGAACCTGAGCGCAGCCAATCAGACGCTGCTGGTCTCGCGCGTGCTCGCGGGCGACGACTCGCTGATCCCGAACTTCTTCCGTCCTGCGCTCGGTGGTGTCGATCGTTCGACGGTGGCCGTGATCGAGGCGAGCAACATCGTCAACAAGGACCGTCCGGCGATGGCGTACTTCGGTGGGGACGACGGCATGCTCCACGCGGTGTGCATGGAGGTGAAGGGCACTTGCGATGTCATCGGTCGCGAGCTGTGGGCGTACATCCCGCGCACCCAGCTGCCGATCCTTCGCTACAACACCGGCCGCATCGATGGCTCGCCGCACGTGATCGATGCGTTTGGTGACTTCACCGCCTCGGGTCAGCGCGGCTGGCACACGATCTTGATGATCCAGACCGGCAGTGGCGACACGACCGCGAACGATCGCAAGCCCGGCGTCTACGCGCTCGATATCTCCGATCCGGCGAACCCGATCGTCCTGTGGGAGTACTCGATGAAGAACACCGCGGCGCGCGGCACGTTCGAGATCGGCACGGGCCTCACGCTCGCGGCGGGTGCTGTTCAGAACGGCGTCGCCACGAAGTGGTTGGTCTACGCGCAGACCAACAACGGCGGCACCGCCGGTTCGGGCGACGTCGTCACCGGCATCAACATGGAGACCGGCCTCGCCGAGTGGCAGACCGGATATGCGTTCACGACGTCGCTGCGCAGTGGTGGCGCGTCGATTCCTTCGGGCACCGGCATCCCTGGTGGTGTCGTCGCGATCGATACGAAGCTCCAGGGTTATCTGACCGACGTTGCGTGGGGCACGCTCTACGGCGATGTCTGGCGCGCCGATCCGGCGACGGGTCTCAGCAAGGACGGCGTCACCAAACCGCTGTTCCGGTTCTCGACCGACAACCATCCGATCGGTGCGAAGCCGGCGATCTTCGTCAAGGGCGGGGTTCAGTACGCCATCATCTCGACGGGCGGTTACGTCGATACCTACCCGAGCGACACCACGTGGGGGCCAGCGAACACCGCGCAGTACATCATGGCGGTCTCTCTCAACACGCCGATCGTCGACGCGACGATCAACGAGAACAAGGGCGCGCCCGATATCCTGTTCAAGTACGCATATGGCACGAACGAGAAGGGTGTCGCGCAGGCGACCGTGATCGGTAACCAGATCTACGTGACGACGGATACCGCGGACACCAACGACAATACGAACCCCAATGCGTACGGCACCGGCGGTGCGACGGGCCATGTCTACGCCATCAATGTTGCGAGTACGCCGTCGATCGGCACCTCGGTCATCGTCGAGGGCGGTGTGAGCTCGGTGATCAACTCGGGCACCGGTGTCTACTCCGGCGCCGCGGACCAGCAGTCGCGCCTCGTCACCGATGCAAACGCTGCGAGCGTCGCGGCCGCTGCTGTCGATTCGGCGAACACGACGTCCGTCAAACGCAGACTATGGATTCGCACCCAGTGACCCGACGCAAGGCGCAAGCAGGCTTCACGATGATCGAGGTCATGATCGCGATGGTGCTCACCGCCGTCGCGATCATGGGGATCATCGCGCTCTACGTGACGCAGACCAAGGCGTCGAACTTCTCGCGCCATTCGACCGAGGCGGCGATGCTCGCGCAGGACAAGATCGAACGCATGCGTACGAGCCTGGGATCGGCCGGTGTGTGGCCGACCGAGACCAGCATCAACGAGCGTGGCTCGGCATCGGGAATCTTCACGCGCGCGACGACCATGACCGCGCAGACCAACTACTGGGACATGCTGGTCACGGTGACGTGGGCCGACGATGGCCAGACCCACACCGTCACGCAATACGCGAGGCGAGGGTTATGACCCGTACGCGCACCGCTCAGCGCGGCTTCACGCTTGTCGAGCTCATGATCTCGCTGGTCATCTTCTCGTTCGCGGTCGCGGGTGTGCTCGCGGTCGCGGTCTCGATGACGCAAGGCTTCCGCGAACAGCGGGCCTCGGTCACGACCGAGAGCGCGGTGCGCGTGCCGCTCGATTTCATCGCCGATGCGATCCGCCAGTCGAGTCCCGGCTCGCCCGCGAACGCGATCTACGATCCGAACACGTGCACCATCACCGGGATCCAGGTCTACAACAACGCGACGACCCCGAGCGGCATCGCAACCGGCACCGACAAGCTCGACGTGATCTTCGCGTCAGGCGCGGTCGTGACTTCGACGCGCGAGATCTACAACAACAACGCCTCGCTCACCGTCACCGATGGCTCCCAGCTCTCCGCGGGTGACTCGATCGTGGTCAGCAACGGCACGGTCGGCATGCTCGCGAGGATCACGGCGGTCAACACGAACGTCCTCACGCTCGTCGTGCCCGGCACGTGTGGGATCACCTTGCCGGCCAATGCGGCCGGTCCCTACGCGGCCGGCTCGCTCGTGATCCGCGCGCAGCACGCGCTGTTCTACGTGGGCTCGGTCTCGGATGGTGGCAGCGGTACGAACCCGACGCTGCTCATGGACCCTGATGGCAAAGAATCGACCGCCGATGCCGAGCCCATGGCTGAAGGTGTCGAGGACCTCCAGCTCGTCAAGGCCGAGGATATCAACGGCAGCGGCTCGATCGATCCCGAAGGGACCACCCCGGCTGCGATGGCCGCGGACGAGTGGCTTTTCAACATCAGCACCGACGCCGCCGACCCGAATGCGACGCTCCGTGCGGTCCGCGTCACGATGGTCGCGCGCACCCTGAGTGGCCTGATCGGCAACCTCAAATCGTACAATCGTCCCGCCGTCGAAGACCACGCGGCCGCGGCCGCCGCTTCCGACAACTTCCGTCGTCGTATCCTTCGTCAGACCGTCGAAATCCGTAACACCAGCGCGTCGCCATGAAGCTGACCAAACGCACGCCCCAACGAGGCAGCGCGATGCTCGTCACGATGATCATCATCGCGTCGTTGCTCGCGGGAGCTTCGGTCCTCGTCTCGATGCAGCTCGCCTCGAACCGGTCCTCCGACCTCACCCGCAGTGGGATCGCCGCGACCGATTGTGCGGAGTCCGGCCTCAATGTCGCCCGCGCCTACGTGGTCGCGAACATCGCGAACTGGAACACCGCGCTCGCGACCTGCGGCTCTGGAGCCACCTATCCCTGCCCGGAGCCGGTCTGGCTCTCGCAGGGCGCGGGTGTCAACCACGACTCGCAGGGCAGCGGCTCGAACAGCGACTTCACGCTCTACCTCAAGGACAACGACGACGAGCTGCCGCCGTCGCCGAACGATCCGAGCCACGACTCGGACCTTCGCGTGTTCGTGGTCTCGCGTTGCACCAAGTACACCGACACCGTCAAAGAGGTCGAGGAGCTGATCGAATACACCGGCGGCGGTAACAACTACCGCGCGCAGCAGGGCCTCGGCCGCCTCGGCGGCGGAAACAACAACTAGGCTGGATTGACCAGGAGTGAGGGACGCGCTTCACTCACGGGGTGAAGGCCCTTGTCCTCCTGGTCGCGATGTTGGTCGCCTGCGGTTCGTCGCTCCCGAACTACGACTATTCGAAGGAGCCGGATCCGCGCAATCGCGAGCTCGTGCTCGGGGTCGGCGATGTCGTCGGCATCAACGTGTGGGAGCAAAAAGAGCTCAACACGGAGGCCACGATCCGCCCCGATGGCACGATCACGATGCCGCTCGTCGGCGACCTCAAGGCGGCTGGCGAGACGCCCTCGGCGCTCAAGGAGAAGATCAAGACGCAGCTCGCGAACTTCGTGAAGCTGACCGCCGGCAACGAGGTCACGATCGCGGTTCGCGCGTGGAAGAGTTATCGCTTCACGATCGAGGGCGAGGTCAGCAAGGCCGGCGTGTTCTCGAGCGACCAGTACGTGACGGTCGCCGAGGCGATCGCGATGGCAGGCGGCATCTCGCGGTTTGCCCGTCGCGACGAGATCCGCCTGCTTCGCCGCGATGCGAAGGGAACCACGCGCCAGATCCCGCTCGACTACGATTCGCTCGCCTCGGGTACCCGCAGTGACATGAACATCTACGTGCTGCCCGGCGACCTGATCTACGTTCCCTGACACCCAAGCGCTGATCGTGGCGATCGCCCCGTGCGATGCGCCTACGCGGTGAGCCACTTTGCGATCGCGGCCTTCGAGGTCAGACGCTCGTCGGGGAGCAGGAGCTCGTCGAGCTGTTTCGCGAACTTCATGAACCTTCGATCGTCGCGCAGCGCCCACACGAGGTAGTCGTCGACATCGTCGAACACGCCCTCGGCTTGGGCGTCGAGGCCGCCGACCGAGCTGCAGCGGCTGAGGTCAAGCACGCGGAGTTTCGGCGTCTTCGAGGTCCACGCCAGGGCGATCGCGTCGGTCGACCAGTCGACGCCCGTGCCGGTATCGTCGACGTCGAGTTGCCACGATAGCTTCTCGAGCTTCGGGAGGTCGAGCGGCACGGTACACAGCGGATATCCTGTGACCGACAGCTCGCGAATCTCGGGCAGCGCCATCGAGTGAAACAGATCCCAGCCCTGGAGCCGCAGCGACTCGAGCTTTGGCAGTGCCTTCCACATCACGTCCTGTTGCTTGTGCTGCGGATGCTGTAGCAGCGCCCGCATCCCAGCCTCCTCCTGGAAGCCCAGGTAACGCTGCACGAACGCAAGCGAGCGCAGCGCTGGACGCGGGGTCGCGCCGATCCGCTGCGCGACCAGGGGGGCGGCACTGTAGGCGACCTCCAGCTCGAGCGCGCGCACGAACTTCATGCTCTCGTGATCGAGGATGCTCTCGACCACCCCGCGCGGCGCGCCGGTGATCTTCGCGGCGTCGATGAAGCCGAGCTTCCACGTCAGGTGCTTCTGGTGCTTCGCGAGCGGCCCGAGCAATGTGTCAGCGTGTTTCTTCAGTAGCGCCGTGGCGGCAGTGGTCTTCCCCTTCGCGTGGAGGTGGATCAGCTCGCCGCGCGGATCGCCGCGCTCCTGTAAGAAGTCCGCATAGACGAGGAAATCGTCGTCATTGCCCGCCGCGAGCTGCTTCTCCAGCACGGGCCGCACCGTCGCCTTCGCCGCCTTCGCGTCGGCCTTGACCTTCCCGGGCCGCGGAAGCCGCTTGTCGATCAGCGCGGTGTCCGCGTCCGTGAGCGCGCGGGGCGTCTGCAAGGACATCCCGAGCTGCCCGCGTTTTGCGTGGATGCCATGGCCCGACTCGAACTTCAGCTTCGTCACGAGACTCGTAAGATCGGTGATCGGCGTGGTGTTCGTCGCTGCGGTCCACGTACCTCTGGATCGTTTCGGCGCATCGAGCACGGCGACGAGCCACAGCTGATCGCCCGGGCGTGCGGTCACGACATAGAGCCTGCCGCCGTTCGCAAGCGCTTCGAACGGTTTCGGGTCGCTGTCGTAGCTCGCGAGTGGGTGGATGTCTCCGACGCCGAGACCTCGCGCGGTCTGTTCGAAGATCGCCTTGCTGATCAGCGCGAGCACGCTTGCCATCCGCGCACGGTATCACCCGCACGTCAGTCCAGACCTATTCGCGGCGATCATCGCGCGGCCGCACCATGTCGCCTCGTACCGCGCACTCGCGTCCACGCTGACCGCAGCGGGCGATCCTCGCGGTGAGCTGATCTTGGCCGAACAGGCTGCCGAGGAGGACCGAGCGACGCGCTCGCCCAGGTCGTGGAGCTGCGCGCCTGCAGCGTTCGTCAGCGCACGGGGCCACTCGAGGTCCGACTCGTCGTGCTCGACAGCGTGCTTGCGTAAGAAGTACGCGAAGCGCTTCAGTGTGCAGCTCGAGATCTCCGAGAACGCCTGGTGAGTCGCTTCGTCGACATGGGGCTCGCCTTTTTCGCGCTCGTTGAGTAACTGATGCGTATGGTCAATGGCGTCGGGATCGATGTGGGCACGAGCAACTGCACGGTCGCCGTAGTGATCGATGGCGCTGCGCTTGCGATTCCTCCTTTTTCTTCGACGGCGATCACGGCAGCGCTAGCCTTTGCACAAACCCCGGACGATCCAGCAAAGCTTGCTCCCTCGTTCGTCGGCGTCGCGGAGCAAGGGGACTGGCTCGTCGGTCTCGCGGCCGCGCGGCAACGCGTGAACCGCAGCGCGCATACTGCCACCGGCATGAAGCGGCTGCTCGGGAGAGCGTGGACCGATGCCGGCGTCCAGGACGTGGCGGGCAGCTTTTGCTCGACGCCGAGCGCAGGTGCGGACGGCAGCGCGTGCATCGATGTCGGCGGCATCCCGCGTGATCCTGCGTCACTCGCCGAGCTCCTGTTTGCGGAGATCCTGCGCAACACGCGTGCGCTGGTAGAGCCCTTTCCCGAGCAATGCGTGCTCACCGTCTCTCCTGGTTTCGGCGAGGCGTCGATCCAGGCTCTCCGCAGCGCGTCGCAGCGAGCCGGGTGGGATGTGCTCGACGTCATGAGCGAGCCCGAGGCTGCAGTCGTCGCGTATGCGATCGAACGCGGCGAAGTCGACGGCAAGGAGACCGTCGCTGTGGTGAACGTTGGTGCTGGAACCACGCACGCCTCCTTCGTCGAAGTGCAACACGCACGAGTCGAGGTGACCGCGAGCGAAGGCGAGCCATTCCTCGGCGCAGACGAGCTCGATACCTCGTTTGCCGATTGGCTCTTGGTCCAGAGTAACGACGATCGCGGGCTCGCCGGTGTTGCTGATCGGTCCGCTCGGCAACGTCTTCGGCTAGCGGCGCAAGAGTGCCGGCATGCGTTGTCGCGCGGCGAAGCCAGCACGATCAGCCTTCCTTTCCTGATGGCAGACGCGCGCGGGCAGCCGGTGCATGTCGACCAACGTGTCTCTCGAGAAGCGCTCGAGCGCTTAGCTGCATCCTGGAGCGAACGCGTGCTCGGTGTTGGTGCGAGGCTGCGCGCCCGCATGCCTGGCGTCCAGATCTCTCGCGTGCTCGGCCTCGGCGGTGCGATTCAGATGCCGCTGCTCGCCCGCGGCATCGCGAGCGTCTTTGCCGCCTCGGTTGACGATCGCTTCGTCAGGTCACCGGGAGTCGCCAAGGGTGCGGCTCTCCGCTGCGCGGCGCTGCGCGGAAAAGCTCCGCGCTAAAGATGCTCCTCCGATATCCGGCGCTCTCGAGCCACCGCATGGAATCGGGGCACTGTTCAATCCTGTTCGTCCTATCTGGTAGTCTTGATCTCGAAGGCCATCCAGCTTGCAGCAACCCCGACCGACGAAACCCCTCGCCAATCCCCTCGCTGTATCTGTTTGCCTACTCATCTCTGGTTGCTACCGCGACGCGGTCCTGACGCGGCACGGACCCGAGGCGCTGTTGAGGCGCAGGCAGGCCGTGGGCTCCGAGCTCGCCGGATGCATGGTCTCCGATATGACGCTCACGACGAGTGGCAAGAGTGTTCGAGCGACCCTGGGCGATCGGTGGATCGAGCGCGTGGTCGATGTCGACGCCGACCACGTGATCTCGATCCAGCGCTTCGATCTCGGAACGTCGCTCGCCGGCACGGCGTCGGATCACGCACCGGAGGTACACGACCTGACCAACCACGAACCGGGGCGGCCAGTAGCGATCGACCCGCGCAATCATGTCGTCGACAGTCCGCTGGCCCGGACGACCGATCGAGAAGCCCCGACGAAGTTCGATTTTTCGATGGTCGAGGCCGATCCCTGGGAGCTCGAGAAGGTGGCGTATCCGGAGCGACCGGTCGCAGCGGGTGACACGTTCGATCTCCAGAGCCAATTCATCAAGCGCGTGCCCGAGACGGTTCCAGTCGAACATCGGCTCGACGTGCGGTTCACGGTCGAGCACGTCGAGCCGGGACGGTCGATGCAAATGACCTGCGCTGGTACCGAGCGCGCGACGTTTCACCACGCGACAGTTCGCGGAGACAGCACGACGATCATCAAGTGCCGCGTCGAGCTCGACCTTCGCGATGGCGCGTCTGCACGATGGCACATCGAGGTCGCGACAGATGGCGAGCTCGTGATCAGCGGATCGCCCACGGTCAAGGTCCAAGCCCAGGGCACGGTGGAATTGACCCGCGCGCCGGAAGCCGAAGTAGACGCGATGGTGTGCGCTCGAGCAGAGCCGGGGAAGAAGACGTTCGGTCGTGACTGACCCAGAGCTCTGCGCCCACCGAGCGCGCGCGGACAGTGACGGATCGCGTTCGCTCGTCCCTCATATCGCGCTCGAGCATGCGCGTCTCCGACGACATCACGGGCAGAGGCTGTCGTAGCGAGGATCCGCGCTCGCGTCGGCAAACGGCAAAACAAACACCCGTTGCTCGCTAGCAGGAGCAGCGGCGAATTCTGCGACGAGACCCGCGTTGAACTGGCTCGCGTGTGCGTGCAAATCGTCGAGCAAGTAGTCCCAGGTTGGTCCGCCAGCTGCGCGCGTCCGACGCGCGTCGTACCCGATCACGTTCGTGTCGCCGGAGACCGCAGGCACGTACCCGAGCGCCGAAGGATCGGTGGCTTCTTGATATTTCGTTTCGGCGAGATACGCCTTCGGCGCAGAGCTCCCCATTTGCCCGAGCGCAGAAATCGCGACCATCGCGATCGCTCGATGATCCGGATGACACGTCGTACCGTGCCGCGGATCGAGCGTGATCACGGCCTCGGGCGACGCTGCTGCGATCGCGGCCTGCATGTTTGCGACGAGAGCCGGCACTCCACCTTGCGAGGCTGCCCAGTTGCTGACGACGGTATTCGGATCCGGCGAAGAACCATCTGCGAGGCGCCATTGCACGACGGTGCCTCCAAACAGCGTCGCTGCGGTCACCATTTCTCCGCTCCGAAAGGTCCCGACATCGGGCGCGCACGAACCGAGTCCGCAACTCCCGGTCTCGCCCCGCGTGGCGACCAGGAACGTGCACGTCGCTTTGCGATCGACGCAGACCTCGCCGAGCAGCGGCGCGACGGTACCCTCGTCGTCGGGGTGCGCACCGATCCAGAGCACCCGCTTTCCCGCGAGCGCATCGACGAGCGGATCCTCGATGCTCGCATCCACTTGCGCACCATCGGCTGCAGCGTTCGATGCGCCGCAACCGGTCACGAGAAGTGCGAGCACAGCAAGAACACATCGGTGCGGTACTCGCATCAGCGTCGAGCCTACCATCGCATCAGGCATGCGAGCGCCGTCCATCGTGACGTCGACCGAATGGCGTACATGGGACAGCGATTGGCGCGCTGCGCTGGTGCGTACTTCGCACGCCCGAGGTCACCTCTACCCATGGAGCAACCCAAGCCCCCTTCTGTTCCCAACGCGGCCACGTACGACAAGTCGACCGAGACGTGGCAACTCGGTTCGGTCGCTACCGGCGCACTCCAGATCTGGCATCCATCAGGAATTTGCATGCTCGACGCACACTTCCAAGATGGCGCGCTCGACGGAGAGCTCCGGTTCAAGATCATCGGCGCCGCAGCCCACTACGGTACGGACCACTACGCCTTCTCGAATGGTCTGATCAAGCAATTCGGCCTCCCCGACGGCGACGACATGGGGGAGCTCAGAGCGAGCTACAGGCGAGGCGTCCCCACAGCCGCCAGCTTTCACATCTTCATGGGCCAGCCGAACGAGATCGAACAACTACACGCAACCTTCGACAATGGCGCTCTCGTGCGCTTGCGATGGAAGCCGACGGGAACCGCGCAGAGCGTCTTCAAGTACGGCGGCGTGGAGATCGTTCGCGCCAACATGAAGATCCCAAAGCCCTGGCCGGCCACGATCGAGGTCGAAGTTTCGAAGGGCAAGGTCGTGTCGCGCACGTTCCTCGACGCGGCCGGTAAGTCGATGAAGGCCGATGTGGCGCCGCCTCCAGTCGCGGAGTGGGGGCAGAAGACAACGCGCAAGGAGCTCGACGGGTACATCGAGAGCGGTCGGTTCGCGAAGGAGCTCGCGACCTTCTGGAAAGGCGCGAAGAAGGCGACGTTCGACAAGGACGCGCGCCGGGCACCGAAGGTGTTCGATCGACTGCCGAAGGCGCAACAGGCAGCTGCGAGAGCCTTCGACGCGATCTGCAAGAAGAACTTCCCGGCGCTCAAGCGGAGCTCGCTGTCTGGCTATGGCTTCGATTGTGTGAAGAACGATCTGCCGGTGGCAACGGACGCGAAATACTTCGGGCTTTCGTACACGCTCGACGGCGACCTCCAGCTCCTCGATCTAGAGACCGGTCGCGTCCTCGAGTGGGTGCACGATTACGAGCCGTTCGAAGATGACCACGTGTTCCCGAGTCTCGACGCCTATGCCTTCGCGATCGTTCGCATCGAGCTCCTGTTCGAGAAGCGCATACCCGCGGCCGCCCTCGAAGCAACGTTCAAACGCCTCGGCTTTGCCTGGGCGACGATGCTTGCGCGATGACCGAAGCGAGTGCTGCAAGGGCTGTACGCAACGAGCACCTGAAGTCGAAGGCCGCGATCGCGCAGTGGCTCACCGCGTAGAGCGATCTATACTTGCTGATGCCCGACGATGCGGCGATCGAACTAGCTCTCAACCGCGCCGGAAAACGACAGAGGAGGCTGGTCGGCCTCGTTGCCGCGCTCGTCTTGGCCGCACTCGGAACCTTCATGTTCTATCTTGGCGTGACCTGGCACGAGCCTGCCGAGCGCCTGGGCTCGCGACCTGTAGGCGCATTCGCTCCGATCGGCCTATCGATCGCAGGCGCGATCGTCGTGCTCGGCGGCATCTTCTGGGTTGCCCGCGCCATGCGGCGCAGCTAGCGAGCTGCTTCGTCGTACCGACCGATAGAACAGCTGCTCGAGCCGGCATGCCGTCGACCGTCATGGCGCAAATAGTTCACAAAGAGCGGCCTCTGCAACCCACCACGAAGCGTGACCGACCGCGAAGTTTCGCAAAGCGGGTCTCGAGCTCAGTGCCGGTCACTCGAAGGCGTTCCTGAGCTCGTATTCCGATGAACAAGGCGGCCTGAACTACAGCAACTTGGCGCTCGACTCGGCGGGCGGTACGTCGCAGCACCTCACCACCGAACGCAACGCCCCTCCAGCGAAGTGAAGCCGCTCGCGGCGTGTGCCTCGATCATGGCCCGCCGGAAATCCCTCCGTGCTTCAGGGAGTTACCGAGCGAAGAAATCTCGCAGCACTTTGCAGCGAGCGCCGACTACTCGAGCATGGACAATCTCGATCGACCCGCCGGCGTCCCGGCATCGGCAACCTGGGATGCGGGTGACCGCGAGTGGGTGCTCGCGCAGCACGACGCCGAGGGCGAGCTCCACGGGCTCGTCACGTACTATCGCCCGGATGGCACGCGGTGCTGCGCGACCGAGTTCGTCAGTGGCACGCCCCACGGCGCGTTCGAGCGGTTTCACGAGAACCAGGAGACATCGCGGACCGGCACGTACGTCGAAGGTGCCTTGCACGGGACGAACGTGTTCACGCGCTCGACCGCACCGACGACCGAGAACTTTCCGCGGGGCCTCGGCAGCAACATCTGGCGCTGCGAGATGGACTACGTCGGGGGCGAGGTCACCGAAGGCCGGCTCTACGATCGGCAGAACCGCCGGGTCAAAGAAGACGGCGAGCTATTCCCCGAGGTTCGACCGGCCGGCGTGCCAAGTGATGCGCACTATCGCAAACCAGAAGGTCACGACGACTACCGCTGGGTCTCGGGCCGGACGCGCGACAACAACGACGGAACGATCGCGAAGGTCGGCTCGTGGAAGATCTGGACCGAGGCCGGGGTACTGATCGTCGAGGAGCTCTACGAGGACGGCGAGCCCCACGGCACCACTCGCCACTTCGACGAGGATAGCGGCGAGCTGCTGCGCGAGTACCGCTACGACCACGGGACGCGGCTCTACGGCCGGCCTGCCAACGTTCCGGCCGAGGCCGCGCTCGATAGCGACGACGAGACCTGGACGGTCGCCGCACCCACCGTCGAAGGGCACGCCCATGGCGAGAGCTTCGTGTGGTCGATCGACGGGGTGCTGCGCTCGAGCGAGACGTACCGTGCCGGTAGCCTCGAGCGCATTCGCGAGTTCCTCGCGGACGGCACGCTCGCGCAGGACTCGTCGATCGTCGACAATAACGTGCCGCTCCGAAAATTCTTCCGGCGCACACCCGACGAGGAGCTCGCCAGCTTCCCGAACGTCCAGCGCCAGCATCCGACCGCACTCGAGGTCGAGTACCTGTTCGATCCGCACGGCATGATGAGCGGCTACGCGATCCGTGGCGAGGGTGGCGCCCTGCTCGAGAACGAGCACGTGTACCGCGATGCCGGCAACCGCGAGGCGCAGGCCCGGTTCGCGACGATCGAGGAGGCTGCGCAGGCGTGGATCGCCGCGGGCGAGAGTTATACCGGCGGGCTCAACAAGTGGCTCGGCGAGCTCTACGATACCGGCGAACCCACGTTCGAGGAGCCGACCTTCGAGCGCCGCGACCTCGAGCGCGCGGTGATCGAGGGCGTCGTCGCGCTGAACGAGCGAGGCCAAGGCGAACGCGCGCACTCGACCTTCCCGCTGTTCCACGACGGTATCGGTAAGGCGTTCTGGGACAAGTACGGACTGGTCGCCGATCGCGTGCTCCACACCGAGGCGGGGACGTTCGCGCGGATCCAACCTGCGACGCGCCCACCCGAGGTCGTGTTGCTCGCGAATCATCGGATCCAGCCCGTGCCTGGCGTGATCGCGTTCGGCGCGTCGCCCGACAAGCGCGCGACCGCGTTCGCCTACGACGACAGGATCGAGGTGCGCACCGGCGGGGCCGTGACGACGCTCGCGTATCCGACGAGCTACCAGCACGCGCGTGCGGACAAGCGTGGCGCCACCAAGCTCGGCAGCGGACGCAGCATGAACGTCCTCGCGCTGCACGTGCTGCCGGCCGGACGGGACGTCGTGCTCGTCAGCGACGAGGGTATCTACCTCCTGAACGGCGCGGTCGGTGCGGCGAAGCGGCTCTATCCGCTGGACGACAACTTCGATGCGTACCTGGAGGATGATGGCGACGAAGCTCCGTTCTCGCTCGCGATGAAGTTCGCGAACGCCGACATCTCGCCGAGCGGTGACCGGATCACCTGCGGCGCGATGTTCAAGCGGGGCGTGATGGCCGGCCTCGCGATCTTTCGCAACATCAACGGCGACTGGCGGCTCGACAACACGAGTCAGGCCGATGCGTTCTTCCCGATCCAGGCCGTGTTCCACGCGACCCGCCCACACATCGCGTTCGCGGCCTGCCTCTATGCATCGCTCTCGAACGCGCTGAAGAACACCACCTTCCGGATCGATCTCGAGGGACTCGCACCGGGAGAGATCGAAGGGTTCGCGGGTGGTATCGCGCAGGAGCCGGGTGTGGTCCAGACCATCGCCTCGTTTGGCGAGGGCTTCTTGCTCGGCTTCGATAACGGCTACGTCCGGTGGCTGGGCGTCGAGGAAAACCTCCAGCTGTTCGGCTACGTGTTCGTCGGCGGCAGCATCAAGCACATCGACGTCATGGCCGATGGCAAGGGCTTCGTCGTCGCGAGCGATGCGGGCCTGGTCTCGACGTTCCGGCTCGCGAGCGAGGCCTCGCGCAACCTGATCGCGACGATGCCCGTCACCGACGAATCGCGCTACGCGTTCTTCCGGACCTATCAACCGCTGGTCTGGTAATCGCCGAACAGGTTCTCGACATTGCCACCGAGCGCGCTCACCGCGTCGCGTAGAAGATCGCGCGCGCGGGTCAACCGCGAGCGTGCGCTGCTCGGTTCGAGCTCGAGCGCGACGGCGAGCTCGGCTCCTGACAGGCCCTCCCAGTACGCGAGCTCGAGCGCGACTTGCGCGTCGATCGGGAGCTGGCGGAGTGCGGTCTGGAGCAGCTTGGACCGCTGGGCGCAAGCGACCCGCTCGCTCGGCGTCGTCCCGAGATCTGCGAACGAGGTGTGCGAGGTGTTGATCTCCCGCGACTTGTAGCGCGTGCGCAGGTGGTCGTAGAGCCGGCGCGTCGCGACCGCGAACAGGTAGCTGCGAAAGCTGCTTTCGATCCGATCGCGCGCTTCGACACACGCGAGAAAGGTTTGTTGGATGAGATCCTCGACGTCATCGCCGAGCTTGCTGCGAAAGAACCGGCTGACGGCCGGAAAGTGCGTGGTCGCGAGCTGGTTGCCGGCCCGGGGGTCGCCCGCACGCCATTGCGCGAGCACTTCCCAGTCGGCGTCGTCCATCTCGTTCTATTATCACCCGCGCGGATGGCCGACCACGGAGATCTCGGCGAAGCGCGCCCGGTTTCGGGCGACCTGGTCGATCGCGTGCTCGAGGCCAAGGTCCGCACCGCGCTGTTCGGGCTGGCCGAGGAGATCAAGCTCGGCCGCCTGCGCGTCGAGGGCGTGCTCGGCCGCGGCGGGATGGGGGCGGTCGTCTCGGCGTTCGATCCGGTCCTCGATCGGTCGGTTGCGGTCAAGGCCTTGCACGCGACCCGCGGCGATCGAGACGAGTTGCTCCGCGAAGCGCGCACGCTCGCGAAGCTGTCGCACGCGAACATCGTCCCGGTCTACGACGTGATCGACGCCGATGGCGAGCTCTACCTCGTGATGGAGCGGGTCGATGGCGGCGATCTGCGCGCGTGGTTGCGAGCCGGCGCGAGATCGTGGCGCGAGGTCGTCGCCGTGTTCGTCCAGCTCGGCAACGGCCTCGCCGCAGCGCACGAGCTCGGCATCGTCCACTGCGATCTCAAACCGGAGAATATCGTGGTCAGCGAGGGCCGGCCCCGGCTGATCGATTTCGGGCTGGCTAGCGATACGCGCGACGAGCCATCGCGCGCCGGCACGCGCGCTTACTTCGCGCCCGAGCGGCTCGCGGGTGGGGGCGGGAGCCGCGCGGCGGATCAGTACGCGTTCTTCGCGTCGCTCGCGGAGGCCCTCGACGGCATGCGGACGCCCGGATGGCTCGCGAAAGTCGTGCGACGAGGTCGCGCCGCTGACCCGGCCGCGCGCTATCCGACGATGACGGTCGCGGTCGGTGCGCTGACCCGGATGTCGCCGATCGCCAAGACCGCGATCGCGACCTCGATCGTCGCGGTGGCCGCGGTGATCGCAGTGCTCGCCGTTCCGCGCTCGGGAGAGGCGCCCTGTGAGGGTTCCGAATCGCTGATCGCGCGCACGTGGTCGCCGATCCGCCGCGCGAGCATCACGGTCCAGCTCCTCGCGACCGGCGCGCCCGCAGCCGACGCGATCGCCGCGCGGGTCGGTACGAGGCTCGATCGCTACGCCGGAGACTGGGTTCGCCTGCGAACCCAAAGTTGCGTCGCGACCCGCGTCCACCAGACCCAGAGCGAGGCGCTCCTCGACGGTTCGATGGCGTGCTTCGATCGCCAGCTGCTCGCGCTGGGCGGGGTCGCCGAGCTCTTGGCCGCACCCGATCGCAAGATCGCGGCGCGCGCCGACGGCACCCTCGACGAGCTCGGCAGTCTCGCGAGCTGCACCGATCCGACCGCGCTCGCGCAGGCGGTCGCGCTCCCTTCGGATCGCACGCGCTTGCACGAGCTGCAGACTCGGTTCGAGACCGCGCGCAACCTCGAGCGCCGCGGCGATCACAAAGCTGCACTCGGCGCCGCCGATGCGTTGCTCGCGGAGGTCCAGACATTTGGCTTCGCACCGCTGACCGCGCAGGTGCAAAAGCTCCGCGGCGCGATCCAGGTCACGCTCGGCGATCTGAAGACCGCGGAGGCGACGTTTCGCGCGGCGGTCTCCGCCGGTGCGCAGGCGCACGACGACAAGCTCGTCGCCGAGGTCTGGATCCGCGTGCTCGACCTGCTCGCGCAACAAGGGAGGTTCGACGAGGCCCTCACGCTCGAGCCGGTCGCGCAGGCGAGCGCCGAGCGCGTCGCCGACGAGCTCGCCGTGGCCGCGCGGCTCGCGAACACGCTCGGCGGCATCTACCTCGCGAAGGGGCGCTATCCCGAATCGTACCGCGCGTACGCGAAGGCGTTCGCGCTCCAACAAAAGCTCGGCGCCGACGGCAATAGCGCGTACACCCCCGCGCTCGGAAACCTCGGGCTCGCGAAGTGGTACGCGGGTGACCTGAAGGGCGCGGTCACCGATCTCGAAGCGGCGCTCGTGCGGATGACCGCCGAGCTCGGACCCGATCACTCGAGCCTCGCGTACGTCCACGAGAACCTCGCGGATATCGCGCACCAGCTCGGAGATACCGCGAAGGCGACCCCGCACTACGACGAGGCGATCCGGATCTGGTCGGCGAGCCTCGGCGCGGCCCACCCGAACCTCGCATACCCGTACGAGCAGCTCGCGCTCGTCGCGAAGGACGTTCGCGACTATCCGGCGGCGCGGCACGCCGCGATGCACGCGCTCGCATTGCGCGAGACCGGGCTCGGTCCCGAGCACCCGCTCGTCGCACAAACTCTGACCGTGGTCGCAGAGGTCGAGCTCGCCGATGGTGATCCGGCGGCGCAGCGCCGCGCGCAGGCCGCGATCGTTCGTGCTCTCCAGATCCTCGACAAGCTCGGTGAAGCGGGCCGCCGCCAGCGGCCCTACGTACTCGAGGCGCGCGCGCACCTCGCGGACCTCCGTCACGATCTGTCAGGTGCACTGAGCGACCGCCGTGCTGCGCTCGCTCTCTGCGAAGTCCTACTCGGCCCCGATCATGCCGATACAGCACGCGCGCGTGCCGCCGTGGCAGAAGCCGAGAAGCACGCACGCAACTGATGGCTGTGACCGGCGGGGCGTCGACACGTGAGCACTCGGTGAGAGCGCGGTGAAGGACGATCGCGTCCTTGATCATGGGCGACAATGGGCTCTAACCGGCTAGTCCGTTGATCGCGTTTTCATCTCATAGGGAGTTTTCATGGTTCGTTCGCGCTTCTCTCGATTCTCACGCATTGCACTCGTTCTAGCGTCGCTAGCCGTTGCGAGTCCGTCGTTCGCCGATGGAGGTAAGGCTTCGGCCACGATCTCGATCAAGGCCGATGTCAGCGCCAAGGGAACCGCGCAAGCGACCTCGGGCGATGCCGCCTACGCAGCGGGCAAGTTCGACGTCGCACTGGCCGCATACGGTGCGGGCTTCGCGACTGCCCGTGACAGCGCCTTCATCTATGCGATGGCGGAGTGCCACAAGGCGCTGGGACACAAGGACGACGCACAGGCGATGTTCAAGATGTACCTGGGCGCATCGAACAGCGCGACCGCGAAGTACAAAGGAGACGCCGAAGCCGAGATGGGCGTGGTCGCGAAGGGCAGCAAGTCCGCGGTCGGCGGTGTCCTCGGCAGCGTCAAAGATACGACCACGAAGATCGTCACCGACGTTGGCGGCGGTGTGTATTCGGTCGCCAAGGTCTCGATCTCGTCGTCGGTGAGCGCGTCCGCAAAGGCGTCGGCGAAGGCTGGCGACGACGCGTATGCCGCCGGCAAGTTCGAGGACGCAGCGAAGAGCTATGCGGAGGCGTATACGAGCTCGCAGCAGGCTGCCGCGCTCTACGCCGAGGCTCAAGCCAAGGCTCAGGCAGGTCATGGAGTGGAGGCCAAAGGAGCGCTCGCCGGCTACCTCGTCGCGCAGCCGAACGGCACGTACGCCAAAGATGCGCAGACCCTGTTGCTCGCGCTCGGCGGTCGCGCCCAACTCGCGACGAAGGTCTCGGTGAAGGCGAAGGTCGCCGCGGACGTTAAGGCCAAGGCCGAGATCGGAGACAGTGCGATGGCGGCCGGCAAGTTTGTCGATGCTGCCAATGCATATGGCGAGGCATACGCGAAGAAGTCCGATGCCGCGCTCCTCTATGCGAAGGGCATGGCGCAATTCTATGCGGGCATGACGGCAGAAGCCGCAACCTCGTTGAAGGCCTACCTCGCGGCGAGTGGCTCGCTCGAGTTCAAGGCGAGCGCGGAGGCGACGCTACACGCGAGCGCGGCCTAGAAAGATCGAAGCGCCCGCGGCCAGCACGGCACCGAGTGCGTAAGCGCCGAAGCCGTATGACAGCGTCGAGTCGCGCAAGTCGCCCGTCATCACGACCAGCGGAACGAGTGCCCCCACGATGGGCATCACGATCAGAGCGAGCCGCGTACGCCTGGTCGGAAGCCTGCCGTCCAAGGCTCGTATTCCAGCGCGAGCCGCGATGACCGCCGTCGCCAGGCCCGCGAAGAGACCGAACGTCAGCACGAACCAATCAACGAAGTCTCGAACGTGGCGGATGGCGACGACGAACAAGATCGTCACGTCGTACTCGCAGCGCCAGATCGGGGCTGCAACGGGTCTGCCCTCCAGGTGCCGTTGATACTGGTCGAGCTCGTTCACCCCCAGATCCGTCCCGCATACCTCGCCGGCCAGGAGCCCTTGATGCATGGTCAAGTGGCCGTCACGTCGGTCCTCGAACCAATGGAGGGACAACGACCCGTAGGTCAGGACGAGCGCCGCGACCAAGAGACCAAATCCCGCCTTGCGTGGTGTCGCGTGCACGTTGCGAGAACCTAGTCGGTCGACCCGAACGTAGTGCGCCAATCACTGTTCCGTGCGCGCCATCCGACACGTTTGTCACTGACCGGTCCATCGAGGTTCCACTGACCGATCTGACCGATGGAAGGTTCACGACTTGCGTCTGGCAAGCGCGTTGCACATCCCATCCGCAATGCTTCGCATCTTGACCGCTCTGCTCCTCGTCGCCCGTGATCACGGCACGAACGCCACCCCCGATGCTGGACCGAGTCCCGACGCGGTCACGACGGACGCGCAAGGTGGCGTCACGCGGCGTTGATCGCACGAGAACGCTGCTCGATGCGCCAGCGTCTCTGGCCACACGGCCACGATCCAGTGCACCGCGAACATGCCGAAGGTCACGACCCTCTTGAACGTGACGCCGTAACTGGTCCTCCCAGGCGCCAGTGAAACGTCGAGGGCTGGAACCCCGAGGGACCATCACGCGTCCCGGTTGCTGGAGTTAACCGGGGCACAGTGCCTGCATACGAAGCACTTCAATGAACATCTCACGTCACGTAGTTCTCGCTCTGTTCTTGCTCGTCGGGTGCGGCAAGAAAGACAAGCCTGCCGAGCAGTCCGCCACCGAGCAGCCGTCGGCAAAAGTCGCTGCTGGCGCAACCGCAACCGCAACCGCGCCCGCAGCGGCAGCCGGAGCGGCGAGCTGTCTGAACCCCGATGGATCGATCTGCACCGACTACGCAGATGCCGCGATCGCTAAATCGCAATGCGATCTGATCAGCGGCAAGCTCGCGAACACGAGCTGCGCTACGACGAGCAAGCTCGGTGGCTGCACGCTCGCCAACCACAAGCACCTGACCTACTACCCGGGAACCGATACGATCGACGCGGCGTTTGCCAAGGGCGACTGCACGTCGATGTCCGGCACCTGGGAGCCGTGAGCGCGGGTTAGCGAGCGAGCGCGGCCGTCGCGAGCTTGGCGAAGAGCGGCGCCGCTGCCGCACCGCCATAGCTCGTGGTCCCGTCGACACCGACGAGGATCACGTAGCGCGGCGCATCGGCAGGCACGATGCCGATAAAGCTCGCGTAGTAGCGCTCTGGGACCGACGTCTCTGCGGTGCCGGTCTTGCCGATCACGCGAACGCCCGCGACCGCTGCTGCCTGACCGGTACCGGCGGCCGTGTTGACCACGCGGTCGAGCATCGCGTGGACCGCCTGCGCCGTGCCCACCGACATCACGCGCTCGGCGTGTCCGTCGAGCCCGCGATATACGCCCTCGTTCGCGAACGCGGTGTATGCGGAGGCGAGCGCGAGCGGCGTGGTCAACGAACCTTCCCCCGCGGCGAGCGTCGCCCCCGCGAACGTACGCGTATCGATGTGCTCGGGCGCGGGTAGATGAAACCGGCGTAGGGCTTCGCCCAGCCGATCACCGAGCGGCTCCGCGAGCTTCGCGGTGCAGACGTTCGAGGACACGGCGAGGATCTCGCCCAGATCGAGCACGCCGTGCGCAGCCGAGTCCGACATCTTCTTGTCGCCGTACATACGCGTTCCCTGATCGCAGTCGATCGTGGTCGCGGGCGTCGCGATCCCCGCTTCGAGCGCCGCCGCGACCGTGAACGGCTTCATCGTGGAGCCATTGACGCGAGGCGTACGGACGTCGAGCCCGCCACGCGAGGCGAGGGCGACGATGCCACCGGTCTTGGCATCGAGCACGACCACGAGGCCCCCCGTGCCCTTGAAGTCCGTGACCGAGCGGCCGAGCTCGGCCTCGAGCGTCGCCTGGAACGCCGGATCGTTGGCGCCCATGGCAACCGGAGAGCCCATCGGGGCTGCGGCTGCGGGTCGTGCGGCCCCCGCGTCGGGTGACATGCATGCGGACAGGGCGGCGATCGCACCGAGGCCCGCGCAGACGAGCGAGGCCGTGCGCGCACCCGCGGCGCGCCGCGAGCGATCATCGAAGAGCGCAACCACGCGGGCCTCGAAGCGCGAGGGTTCCGCCATCGCGAGCGCCGCGAATGCGACAGGTTGCCCGGCCGCGATCTCGACGAGGTGCTCGGCATACGTCGACGCCCGCGTCCCCGCGCGCAAGACCGCATCATCCGCGGCGTGCTCGCGCTCGGCGCGCAGCTGGCGGGCTGCGATCCAGACGAGCGGGTTGATCCAATGCAGCGCACACGCGAGGTGTGCGAACAGCTGCGTCAGCCCATCGCGCCGACGCACGTGCGCGAGCTCGTGCAACAACACGACGCGCCAGCGTTCGTTCGTCCAGTGTTTTGACCTCGTCGGCACGACGACGGCGGGCGCGAATGTACCAGCGACGATCGGCGCCTCGAGCTCGTCGCTGACGATGATCGGCGGCGGTTCTCCGCGCCCACCGAGCGCGTACCAGGTCGCGAGCAGCATGGGTGCCGTCCCGGGCGCGCCGCGGCGAACGAGACGCCGCGCTCGCAAAGCGCCGACCGCGGCGCGTGCGCCGATGCCAAGTGCGCCGAGCGCCCACGCTGCGAGTGCGATCGCACCCCACGCGATCGAGCGCGGCGCATGCGTGGTCGCGGTCCCTTCAGCGTTGGTTGGTGCGCTCGTCACCGCCAGGCCTTCAGGCTCGGCCACCGGCGCGACTGGTGCTCGGACGAGCTCGCGCGCCGCGGACGACAACCGATGGGTGACCGACGACGGCGCGAGCAGGTGGAACACGGGTAACGCAGCCGTCGCGAGCAATGTCGCCGCGAGCACGAGCGAGCGAAGTGCGGCCGACGAGCGCGCGAGCAGGCGCACGAGCAGTAACCCGAGGGCGAGCACGAATGCACCCCGCGCGATGGTCAGGATGATGAAGACGATCGACATCTCAGCGGCCCTCTTTCTTGGCTTTTGCAATGACTGCGGCGATCCGGTCGAGCTCCTCGCCCGATAATTTTGGTCGCGAGCTCTCCACGAGCGTCGCGACCACATCCTCGACCGAACCTTCGAAGAAGGTCTCGACAAGGTGCGCCATCGCCGTGCGCTGCGCATCGCGCCGCTTGACGATGGGTGAGTACACGTAGCGCGGCCCATCCTGAGCATGGCGGACGTGACCCCGCTCCTCGAGCAGCCGCAGGAACGTGCGTACCGACGAGTAACTCGGGGGCTCGGCGAGATCGGCGAGGACCTCGTGCGCCGTCGCGCGTCCGCGCCGATGCAAGATGTCCATGATTTCACGCTCGCGCCGTGTGAGTGGATCGGGTGCCGTCATTTCGTATGCTAAGGAATTAGCACCGTGCGAAAGGATTCGCAAACGAGATGCTAATTTTTTAGCACTTCGATCGACTATGCGGTGCTGATCTCGACGACCCCGTAGGTCTCGCTACAAATTCGCGCGAAGGTGGGCATAGGCGAAATCGCAGAAGCGCCGGACCTTGACCGATGGTGTCACGAGCGCGGAGTGGACGATGAACAGACCGCCGTTCGTTGACAGCGAGGCATGCGGGAGCACGGCGACGAGCTCGCCGGCGCGGATCATCGGGTCGGCGAGGAAGCCCGGTAACGCCGCGATTCCCATCTCGGCGCGCACGAGCTCGCGTACGACCAGAAAATCGTCGCTGCGATGCGAGGGTCGCCAACCACGTGGCGTTCCTGGGAGCTTGGTATCGCCGAACACGATCCATTGGTGTGCGCGATCGGCGATCGCGGAAGGCGTGCCGCGTCGCGCGACATAGCCGGGAGCCGCGAACCAGCCGATCGAGGTCGAGCCTACTCGCCGCGCCTTGAGTCCCGAGCTCTCCAAGCCCTGTCGCGAAGCGCGAATCGCGACATCGATCTGTTCGTCGACCAGATCGATCTGCGTGTTGCCGATCCGTAGATCGAAGGAGACGAGAGGATAGCGGCGCGCGAAGTCCGCGAGCAACGCCGGTAGGACGATCTGCCCGACATCGTGCGGCGCGGTGATGCGCAGCTCACCCTCGGGCTCCTCCGACGATCGAGGAAGCGTGCCGATCGCCGCTCCGAGCGCGCGGACGTGTGGCGCGGTGCGCTCGTACAACCCGCGACCGAAGGTGTTGAGCGCGACCTTGCGCGAGCTCCGATGCAACAACGCCGCGCCCAGCTCGTGCTCGAGCCGGGTCAACGATCGGCTGACCGTTCCTTTCGTGACACCGAGTCGCTTCGCCGCCCGCGTCAAACTTCCATCGTCGGCGACCGCCACGAACACCTGGAGCAGGCCGAGGTCTGGCGACGTTGCGATCATGCAACCAAGTGTTGGTAGAACGGAGTCTAGTTGCAACAACGGAACACTCTTAGATTGCGGCCATGCAGCACCACTTGACCGTCCTGACCTTCGCCTCGTTCGTCTTCACGGGTTGCTCGTCCGATGCTACGAGCGACCATACGGCCACCGAAACCGCCAACCTGGCTAGTTTCGCGAAGCTCGACTTCGAAGCGTTTAGCGGCAAGGACCTCGATAGCTTCCGGCACATTCACTGCGCGGACGTCGTCGTGACCTCGCCGGACGGGAGCCAGACCACCGGCATCGACGCTCACGTCCAGTACATCCAGTACCTCTATTCGTGGGCCCCGGACGTGGTGATCAGTGCGCACCCGATCGAGACCGCGGATGGTGACTGGACCGCTGTCACCGGCGACATGCAGGCGACCTTCTCGCAGCCGATGCAAATGCAGGACGGGTCGGTCGTCCAGCCCACGAACAAGATGTTCAACTCGCCGCTCGCGACGTTCGCTCGGTGGAAGGATGGTTGCATCGCAGAGGAGCAGCTGTTCCTCGACAACCTGTCGTTGCTCGCCCAGATCGGTGTGAGTCCGTCGTCGTAGTCGAAAGTGGCATCTGCCCTCGGAATCACGCCCGCGGCGGTGCGTGCGTGGGCGCGTCGTGTGCTGAAGACGGCCGTCTAAGCACCACCCACCCCGTGGCGTCGCAGCTTCTTCGTCCTGCGAGCGAGGCGACCCGCGGTCGTGGCACGTATCCGTCTCGAGCGAATGGCGAAGAAACCTCAGCCGTGAAGTCCTTGGATTTTACGTGGCGAATCAGCGATATGATGGGCGGATGGATCTGCGGGTGCTGACGAGCCTGATCATCTCGGGCTGTGGCTTCGCGCCGGGCGCGGCGACTGACAGCGGCACTGGCAGTGGGGGTGATGCGCCAGCCTCGGTTCCGGATGCCGCGCCCGATGGCAACTCACCCTTCACGCCGGCATGCATGACAAACTCCGCCTACACCGTACGACCGACGACGACGCACCGCTTTCGCTTGATGTCGGCTTCTGCCGACTACGATACCGGGGTCGAAGCGTGCGAGAAGGATGGCGCGCATCTCGCCCAGATCTCAGACGCGTCCGAGAACACGTACGTACACGCGACCTACTTTCAGGATTTCTGGCTCGGGCTCAACGATCTGACCACTGAAGGCACGTTTCACTGGACCGATCGGGAGCTCACCCCGTATCGAGATTTTAACGGCAACGAGCCGAACAACGCGCTGAACAACGAAGATTGCGTCTACATGGACTTCACCGGTCTGTGGAACGACACCGCCTGCGACAACAATCGCAAGGCGTTGTGCGAGTGCGAGCCGGACTACCACGCGCCTGCGGTACCCGCGTGCCGTTCGATGGCCGGGGCAAAGACCACGCATGGTCGCAAGTACTTCGTCCTCGACACGATGAGCTGGGCCGAGGCCAGCCAGGCATGCATCGGCATGGGGGGTTACTTGATGGTGCCGAGCGATGACAACGAGAACGCACTGATCGAGAGCGGCGGGGACATCAACGCGAATGCCGATGCCTGGCTCGGTCTGATCCAGGATCCCGGTGATCCGACGAAGTGGGGTTGGTCGAATGGCTCCCCCTACCTTTACGACAAGTGGGACGGACCCAAGCCGACGCCCGCAGCAGGCTTCTGCGGCAAGATCGAGAAGAACAACAGTCAGTGGCAGAGTGTCGATTGCACGACGACGATCCGGGGCGTCTGCGAGTGCGATCCAGGTACTCCCTAAACCGGCGCGGCAAAACGTTCATCGTCAGGATCTCGTGACTACCCAACCCCTACCCAACAGCACCTAGATCTTGGTCGACACGGGCGGCTACGGTGGGCGGATGTTCGCCCGCCGTATCCTCGCTGCCTTTGCCGTCACGTGGCTCTTCGCGGCCTGTAATCAGCCCGAGGAGCTCACCAGCGATGCGCACCTCGGCGAGACGTCCGATCCACTGACGGGCCAGGCAGGTACGCTCTCGGTCACGACCGCGAACACCGTGGTCAATCAGTATGGCGTGCTCGGCGCGAACATCGCGGCCGGCGCGACGTCGCTCACCATCACGTCGGCCGCAGACTTCACCGCGACCGGACCCTTTACGACCCCACTGGCCGCCAACGATCTGTTGCTCCTCTACCAACCTCAGGGCGCGACAATCGACGGTACCGACTCGGCGACGTTCGGCTCCGTCAGCGCGCTCAACGGCGCCGGCAACTACGAGCTGGTGCACGTCGCGAGCGTCATCGGTACCGCCGTCACGCTCGAGACCAGCTGCGGCGGAACCAAGAACGCCTACACGACCGCCGGCCTCACCGAAGTGATCCGCGTACCCCAGGCGACGACGCTCGCGATCTCCGGAACCGGATCGATCACGGCGACGCCATGGAATGGCGCCCGCGGTGGTGTGATCGCGGTGCAGGCGCGAAGCACGATGACGATCGGCGGGGTCGGTATCGATGCGAGCGGTACGGGATTTCGCGGTGGCGTCGTCGATAACGCGACGACGGGGCCACCCGGCACCACGACGATTCGCTCGAACCAGGCCGCGACCGGTGGCGAGAAAGGCGAGAGCATCGCCGGCTTCGAAGCGCTGTACGACTCCGCGGATAATGGTCGCTACGGACGTGGCGCGCCCGCGAACGGCGGCGGTGGTGGTGACGCACACAACGCGGCGGGTGGTGGTGGCGCGAACGGCAACAATGGCGCGGTGTGGACTGGCATCGGCATCATGGATCCCAACGTCACGGGTGCGGCTGCGTGGAAGCTCGATCCCGACTATGTCGCCAACGGCAATGCGTACACCGCCTCGTCGGGCGGCGGACGCGGTGGCTACACGTACTCGCAGAGCGATCAGGATGCGACGGCGGTCGCGCCAGGAAATACGCTGTGGGCCGGCGACAGTCGTCGCAACGTCGGTGGCCTCGGCGGTCGTCCGCTCGTGAATGATGCATCGACGCGCGTCTTTTTGGGCGGAGGTGGTGGTGCGGGCGACGGCAACAACAACGCCGCTGGCGCCGGTGGTCCAGGTGGCGGTCTGGTCGTGTTGCTCGCCGATAGCGTGTCCGGCACCGCGGCGGTCACCTCGAATGGCAAGGTCGGCCTGAACTCGGCGAACGACGCCTCCGGCGGCGGCGGTGCCGGTGGCACCATCGTGATCGCAGCGCGTACCCTGACCGGGGTCAACGTACGTGCGGATGGCGCGATCGGCGGCGGGCAATCGAATCAAACCACCGAGGCTGAAGGTGCCGGCGGTGGTGGTGGTGGTGGCTTCATCGCTCTCGCGGGTGGCACGATCACCACGTCGAACGTCGGTGCCTTGGGCGGTACGAGCGCCTCGACGGCGGTCATGGAGTTCCCGAGTAACGGTGCGACGAAGGGTGCACCGGGTGACGCGGTCGCGTTGGCTGCCAACATCCCCATCTGCTTGTCCGACGATCTCGCGGTCACGAACAGCGATGGCAAGACGACCGCCACCCAGGGTCAGACCAACACGTACACGATCGTCGTCACGAACAACGGCGCCGATATCCTGAATGGCGCATCGGTCGTCGACACGTTCCCGGCGGCGCTCACCAACGTGACGTGGACGTGTACCGCCTCGGCAGGCTCGTCGTGCGCGGCCGCCACCGGTACCGGATCGATCAACACGACGGGCACGCTGCAACCGGGCGGCACGCTGACCTACGTTGCGACCGGTACGGTCTCGCCCACGGCGACCGGCACGCTGACGACGACGGTGAGCGTGGCGACGCCCACCGGCATCACCGATCCGACGCTTGCGAACAACTCGGCGACCGATTCCGATGCGCTGCCCACGGCCAACCTGGGCGTGACGGTCACCGCGAACCCGAGCCCGACCGTCGCGCCCGGCGCGAACGAGGTCTACACGGTCACCGTCTCCAACACGGGTCCGAACGATGCGGGCGCGACGACGGTCCGCGATACGCTGCCCGCGGGCGCGACGTTCGTGAGCGCGACGGGCACCGGCTGGTCGTGTACGCAAGCCGGCAACCTGGTCACGTGCACCTCGACCACGCTGGCCGTCGGCACGGCACCGGCGATCACGATCACCACGAAGGCGCCACCGTTCGGTGGAACGGCGAGCGACTCGGTCACGGTGACCGGCACGACCCCCGATCCGAACACCGCGAACAACTCGGCGTCCACGTCGACGACCGTCACCGGCAGTGCCGATCTGTCGGTCGTCGTGACCGGCCCGGCCAATGTCGCTGTCGGCGGGACGCTCACGTACACCGTGACGGCGACGAACAATGGCACCGGCACGGCGGGCAATGTCACCGTCACCGATACGCTGCCCGCGGGCGCGACGTTCACCAGTGCGACGGGTACCGGTTGGACCTGCGCTCAATCCGGTCAGGTCGTGACCTGCACTGCGCCGAGCTTGCCGACGGGCGCTGCCCCGGCGATCACGATCATCGCGACCGCGCCGGCAACGCCTGGAACGATCACGAACCCGGTCACGGTCGCGAGCACGACGCCGGACCCGAACACGACCAACAACGCCGGCTCGGTGATGACGAACGTCAACGCGAGTGCGGATCTCGCGGTCGCGATCACGGCGGCGCCGGAGCCGGTCACCGCCGGGGCTCCGATCACCTACACCGTCGACGTCACGAACAACGGTCCATCCTCGGCATCGACCGTCACGGTCACCGATACGTTGCCGCCCGGGGCGACGTTCGTGAGTGCGATGGGTACCGGTTGGACCTGCACCGAGGCCGCGCTCGTCGTGACGTGTACGGCGGCGACGTTGCCGACCGGCGCTGCACCGGCGATCACGATCGTCGCGAACGCGCCGGCCGCGGGTGGCGATGCCACCGACACGGTGAGTGTCGGTTCGAGTACGGCCGATCCGGTAACCGCGAACAACACCGCGAGCGTGATCTCGAGCGTCGGCGCATCGGCTGATCTCGGCATCGTGATCACCCTGGCGCCGATGTCGCCGACCGCCGGCGGCATGCTGACGTACACCGTCTCCGTCACGAACCAGGGACCGAGCGCGGCCACGACGGTCACGGTCACCGATACGTTGCCGCCCGGCGCGACGTTCGTGAGTGCGGGTGGCACGGGGTGGACGTGTACGCAAACCGGACAGGTCGTCACGTGCACCGCGGCGACGCTGGCGACCGGGCAGGCTCCCGACATCACGATCGTCGCGACCGCCCCCGCGATGGGTGGCACGTTCTCCGATAGCGCGACGGTCGCTGCGGCGACGCTAGACCCGACGCTGACGAACAACTCGGCGAGCCTGAGCTCGGATGCAAGTGCGAGCGCGGACCTGAGCGTCACGGTCACTTCGACGTCGCCGGTCTCGATCGGCGGAACGCTGACCTACGACGTGACGGTCACGAACAACGGTCCCTCGACAGCGAATCAAGTCGTGGTGACCGAGACGTTGCCCGATGGCGTCAAGTACGTCAGTGGCGGAGGCAACGGGTGGACCTGCACTGCCTCGGGGCAGGTCGTGACCTGTACCAAGGATGCGATCGATACCGGTACATCGTCGGATCTCACCATCGTCACGACCCTGACCGGTCCCGCCACCGGAACGTTGACCACGTCGGTCGCGGTCAGCGCGGCCACGAGCGATCCGACACCCGCGAACAACGCGACCTCGGCGACCACGGTCGTGGGAGCCGATCCGATCGGCGTTCGCGGTGGCGGGCTCAACAGTGGCGGTTGCGATGCGACGGGTGGCGGCTCGAGCGGCATGGTGGCGGTGTTGCTGGTGCTCGGTGCGCTCGTGATGCGCAAGCGCCGTGCGCCGCGCAAGCTCGCCGTGGCGATCACGCTGTTCGCCGCATCGCCGGTGTTCGCGCAACTCGCGGGAACGACCCAGAGCTTTCCGGTCGAGCGCATGCGGATGGCACTCGATCGCGAAGGGCTCTCGAACGTCGAATGGGCCGACGGGCTCGCGCCGTGGCAATGGAACCTCGGGACGTGGCTCGGCTACGCCAACGACCCGTTGACGTTCTACAACGCGCGCACCGGCGATCGCGTGGGCTCGCTGGTGCACGACCGGCTCGGCGGTGGGCTGGTCGGCGAAGTCGGCATCACGAGCTGGCTCGACCTCGGGCTCGACCTACCTCTGATCTACGCGCAGTCGAATCAGATCAGCACCGAGGCGATCAGCTCGCCCACATCGCCGAAGCTCGGCGACCTTCGGTTCATCCCGAAGCTCGTGCTGCGCTCGGGACGCGGCGATCGACTCGGCATCGCACTCGCGGTCGCGTTCTCTCTCCCGAGCGGTGGCAGCACCGGGTACGCGGGAGATGATGGAGCCACGTTTGTCCCCGAGCTCATCATCTCGCACGCGTTCGGCGCGCTCCGCTTTGCGGGCAATCTCGAGTACACCGCGCGCAGCGAGAAGACCGTCCTCGATCTCGATGTCGACGACGAGATCGATCTGCGCCTCGGTGCGGGCTATCGCTTCGAGAACGGACGCCTTCCGTGGGAGCTCGATCTGACGGGCTCGCTAGGCACTCCGGCGGCGCATCCGTACTCGCATATCAATTCCGATCCGTCCGAGGTCGACCTCGGTGCGCAGTTCGACATTCATCGCAATGTCACGCTCGGCGCAGGTGGAGGTATCGGCATCGGTGCGGGGTTTGGCTCTCCCGATTGGCGGTTGTTCGCGAGCGTTCGCTACACCACCCATCCCGCACCCGCGGAGCCAGCGGTCGTGGTCACACGTCCTCTTCCTCCTCCCGAAAAGATCGCGGTCGTCGATCCCGATAGCGATGGCGATGGCATCCGTGATTCGCTCGACAAGTGCCCCCAGGAGCCCGAGGACAAGGATGGCTTCGAGGACGAGGACGGATGCCCGGATCCGGACAACGACAAGGACGGGGTCCTCGATGGGGTCGACAAGTGTCCGCTCGAGCCCGGCCCGGCCGACAATGCCGGGTGCCCCGACCCCGACCGCGATGGCGATGGCATCCCCGACCGGATCGATAACTGCCCCGACGAGCCGGGCTCGCTCGCGAACCACGGTTGTGCGGCCAAGCAGCTCGTCGTGATCAACAACGGCAAGATCGAGCTCGTCGATGCCGTCTACTTCCGCACCGACAAGGACGTGATCGAGCAGCGATCGTTCGGCATCCTCGATAACGTCGCGAAGGTCCTCTCGGCGCATCCGGAGATCGCGAACGTGCGAGTCGAGGGTCACACCGACAATCGCGGTGGCGAAGCGCACAACCAAGAGCTCTCGCAGCGCCGCGCTAACGCGGTCGTGAAGTACCTGACCAAGAAGGGCGTCGACAAGGCGCGGCTCGTGCCGCTCGGCTTCGGACAGAGCAAGCCCATCGCTGACAACGCGACGACCGAGGGCCGCGCGACCAACCGGCGCGTGGAGTTCGTGATCGTGAGCGACGCGGTCGATGTCAAAGCGACAGGACCCGATAGTGGGACGATCGGGAAGTAACCGCGTCTCGCCAGGAACTGTTCGAGGTCGTACGCATGGACCTCATCTCGATCTGGATCTATGAAGTTCGAGCAATCGACGCGTGAGCCACTGACCGTCGACGACTTCCGAGCGTAGACAGCGATGCGCCAGTACGTACGTATCGTGGAGCAACGTCTCTGCTGCCGGTCGATCGTTGGTGAGCCGAACCGCATATCCGAAAAGGAGCGCGCAGTGGTCACGATACAGCCGCAACAAGAGGTCCTGAGGATTCATGCGGCGTGCCCTGTGACCAGATGCTCCGTCCACGCCCCGAGTTACACGATCGCGACCTTCGTCACGCGACGTCGGCACATAGGGAGGCAGCGATCGTCACGCCACCTCCGTTCGAGTGTGATCGTGAGGAATGGAGGCCGTAGGGGAGTGCCGCCCATCATCGCGTAAGCCATCGGTCCCCAGAACACCTCGCGTGCGATCGGAATGAGCGCCAGGCTCGCGGCCGCGGCGGTCAGCAGGATCGGGCGCGTTCGAGCTGCGTGGCATCGAGCACCGCCTCACACGCGCCCATACCCTCCCTGCGGTGATTCTCGATCTGGACCACGAGGATGACGGAGTTCCGGATCAGAATGCCGATCGGGGCGAGGATCCCGAGAAGCGCGACGGAGCCTTAGATCAACTCGTCGCGCGCGTCGGAGATGACTCCCTCGCCGCGCCGCTCGACAATCTGCTCGCGACCCTCTCCGCCATGCTGCGCTCGATGCAGGAGAAGCCGGAGAAGCAAGTCCTCGTCCGCGCCGCGATCACCCTGGCCTTCATCGGGGACGACGAGAGTCGCAGCATGATCCGGGTGTAGAGCCTGCGCATGCTCACGAGCATTGGCCAGGTCATCGACGCCGTTCATCGGCGAGGGCAGCTAGCCCAAGGGTGGACAAGAGGATCGGCGGCGTTCGCCGTTCACACGTCGATCATCGGGATCCTCATGTCCGCGTCTGTCGACGGCGACGCTGGTCAATTCGGGCGAGGACTCGCCGTCGTGAAGCAACTGGTCGAATCGCTTCGTGCCGCGCCTGTACCCGTGCCCGTACGCAAGAAGGCCCGGGCCACGCGGCCGAAGCCTGTTCGCCAATAGCTCGCAAACCAACCGACGCGATGGCGCGCACGGTGAACTGATTGGCGCGTAGCTCGGGTGCAAATCGCCTAGGTTTCCTCGCGATGGCAAACCGTCTGAAATGGATGTTGCTGGTGCTCGTGTGTGGGTGCAGCTCGTCATCGGTACACGGTCAGCCGGTCGACTCAGGGCTCGCGCCCGACGCGATCGTGGCTCGCGCGTGTGCTGTGGGAGACTCGACCAAGATCGCGTTCACGAGCGCTCAGGGGTGTGCGAACGATGGCAGCGTCGAGTTCTGCCTGCCCGCCAATGACCAAGCCGCTCGTTCCCGTGTCACTGCGGTCTCGTCGTCGATCTCGTGCGCACCGGGTGGCGGTCGTGCGATGTGTAACTCCGCCGATCTGGTGCTGTGTACGTTCCCGACGACGTTTCCCACGCAATGCCAAGCGATGCACGGCGCGATGACCGCCGAGGTGTGGATGCAGATGTGCTCGCTCAGCGCGATCGACCAGATTCACCAGATCGTTCCGACGTTTGCGGAGTGAGCTGCCGGCTACTTCACGGTCACGACTTGCTGAGCCTTGAACGTGCGGCGTGAAGTCCTTTATGGCCGAATTATCCGAGCCGACCGAGACCGTGGCCATCACCGTGCAGCTTCCAGGTTTGATCTTCTGGAGTGTCGAGCCTTCGTCGTAGCCGGTGTCTTGCGCTCCTTCGCGCGCTCGCGAATCGCCGGACCAGGTACCGTCTGTACCGAATGCGGATCGTGTGCTGCGTCCTGGTGTTGTGCTGCGCCGTCGCTCGTGCCGAGGAGGCGAACTGGCCGGTTCGGCTCAACATCGCGATGCCGCTCGGCTACACCGGTGGGACCGAGGCGCTCCACGGGTTCACCTGGGGATTTCGTGCCTCCGCGAGCGTCCACCCGCACGAACATGGTCTCGGGCTCGGGGCGTACGCGGAGGTGCTGCTCGACACGGAGACCGATCAGCTAGCAACGCTTGGTGTAGCTGCTGACTATCCCGTCAAGCAACTCGGCGGCATCGATTGGCGCGTCGGAGGGAACGGAGGTCTTCGGACCAGTGATCACGATAACGACAAGCGCTCGGTCTGGGGCGTGTCGTCGGCGATCGCGTTGCCGTTCTACCTGTACGAGCTTCGACTCGGGCTTCGGTTCGAGGCCACGGTGCACGGTGGTGCGATCAGCGCGGAGTCCGTGCTGGTCGATGTCGATCTGGTCGCGCTGATCGGCGCGGCGGCTGCCGGTGCCGCTGGGAAGTGAACAGCGCGCCGCGGTAAGACGAAGCCGAGTGGGCGCTTGTCTCGCCTCCTGAGTTAGCGAGCGAGCACTGGGTCGACGCCCTTGGTCCCATCGATCTGAGCGCCGGTGAACTTGGCGGTCGCGAGCATCTCTACATCGGTGAGATCGGCGTTCGACAGCTGGGCCTCACGGAAATCGGCACCACCGACCCGCGCGCGACGGAGATCCGCCTGCCGAAGATCGCAACGACCGAGCTCGGCGTCGGTCAAGTCGGCGCCCTGCAGGTCTGCGCCCGATAGATCGGCCTCGTTGAGATCCGCACCGCGTAGATCAGCGTTCGCGAGCTTCACGCCGCGTAGCCGTGCGCCTCGAAGATCTGCGCGGGCCAGGATGATCCCGGTCAGGTCGCTCGCGGCACGCAAGTTCTGGGTCCGCGTGATCCGCACCGCGGAGAAGTCCGCACTGACGAGCTTGGCACCGGAGAGCTCGGCCTCGCCGATATTCGTCGCCTCTCGGAAGAGTGCACCCGTGAGATTTGCATCGCGAAAGATCGCGCCCGAGAGGTTCGCGCCGAACATGTTCGCGGCATTCATCGTCGCGTTCGTGAAATCGCACTGCTCGAGATTCGTCCGCGTGAGGATCGTATTCGTCAGGATGCACTTGGCGAACGACGCGGAGCGCAAGTCGGCCCCTGTCATGTCGGCACCGTTCAGATCGGCGCCCTCGAACTTCGCCTCGCGCAAGTTGAGCACGTGCTTCAGATCGCAGCCGGCCAGCTTCGCGCCACGAAAATCTGCGTTGCGCAGATTGGCTCCGCGTAACTTGGCATCGGATAGATCGGCATCGCGTAGATCTGCGCCGTCGAGATCCGCATTCTCGAGATTCGCGCTCACGAGCCGCGCGCCACGCAGCTTCACGCCCTTGAGCTCCATCCCGCTCATCACCGCATCCTCGAGCATCGCGCGTTCGAATACCGCCTCGCGCACGTTGAGCGCTCCGTTGAGGGTGACCGCTCGCAGATCGGCAGCCGTAAAATCGGTGCCGGCGACGTTGGTCTTCCACAGAGTCGCGCCGACGAGAATGGCTCGACGAAGGTTCGACGTGGCTAGATCTGCGCCTTCGAGAGTCGCGCCACTCAGATCCGCGCCTTCGAGATCACTTCGCGAGATCCGAGCGTCGCGCGCGAGCGCGCCGACAAACTTCGCATTCTTCGCAACCACACGCGTGATCGATGCTCGCTCGAGACGAGCATCGCTCATGTCGCAATCGGTGAGCGTGGCGCCGTGAAAGTCGACGTCCGAAAGTGCGGCTCCCGTGAAGCGCGCACTCTCGAGGTTGCAGTCCCTGAACTCGGCGTGGTTGAACGTCCCGCGCTCGGCGATCACGCCGATGAAGGTTGATTGGGTGAAATGGGCGCTCGCGGCTTTGGCACCGGTCAGGTTCGCGCCATCAAACGTGCTGCCACCCAGCGTCGCACTCGCGAGCTTGGCGCCCATCATGTTCGCGTTCGCGAAGCTCGCCTGCTTGCCGGCTACGCCTTCCAGATCGGCGCCCTCGAGCAGCGCGTCTTGAAGGTTGACCTGGTTCAGGCTCGCCTGGCGCAAGCTCACGAACGCGAGCCGCGCGCCCGAGAGGTCGACTCCCGAGACATCTGCCCCATCCATCCGAGCCTTGTCCAGGCCGACAGCGTCGCGTAGATCCGTGCCAGCGAGGTTCGCGCGCCACAGCTCCGCACCCTCGAAGTTCGCGCCGGCGACCTTGGCGTTTTGGAGATCCGTGTAGCGGAGGATGCTCTGCTTGAAGTTGACGCGACGGACGTCAGCGCCGGAGAGGTCCGCTTGGTGAAGGTTTGCGTCGGACATATCGCTGCCCTCGAGCTTGGCCCCCGTCAGCTTCACGCCTCGGAGTGCCGCGCGACGGAAGTCGCCATCTCGCATGGTCGCGCCGGACAAATCGGCGCCGCTCAGATTGCAGCCGCCGAGCACGAGCGACTTGAGCGCTTCGTTGGCAGCCTGCTGCGGAATCGGAGCGGTCGGGGCAGCGACCACTTTGGTAGAGGGTGGTGGCGGCGCTAGCACGGCGTTCTCCTCGTTGACCGTTGGCTTACGCTTCTGCGCGATGACGCCCGTGGTCCCTGCCTGCATTCCACCCGTCACGGCGGGTACGACCGGCACGACCGGCACGACCGGCACGACCGGCACCGACGTTGAAACCGGCGCCGTCGCTGGCGCGCCCGGCGCACCCGGCACGCCCGGCACGAGTGGACGTGGGGTCGGGGGAGCCGCGACCGTAGGCGGGACGCCCGGTCGAGAAGGTTCGTTCTTCATCTCCCCCATGATCCACAAATCGCGGCGCACTGTCAGTTCGGTGACAGTCAGGATCGTCGTCGGAGGGAGTGCGGTGGGGTAACTCCGCAGATGTCAGCTGGCGAATTCGCGCCTTATTGGTTGGCGTGAGCTCGAGCGACCGCACGTAGCAGCACGAAGGCCGTCGAAGCCGAAAGCTCTAGAGGCGTGAAGTTCGCGTGCTCGCCGAGCTTCGCGAGCAGCGCCTTGGTCTCCGCACCGCACGCTTGGTCGAGCATGGTGAAGCGCATCGCCCAGCGCGAGAACTCGCGCTCTCGAATCTCCGCCACGAAGAGAAGCGTGGGATCGACATGACGAGCGTCCTGGCAGATCCGGTGATAGGTGCGGTTCACGTTCGCGCGGTCGCCCTCGAGGACCTGGAGAAAGCTACCGGCGCCATACAACAGCATCCCGGTGATGCCATTCGCGGTGTTGCGCTCCACCGCGGTCGCATTGATTTGCTGGAGCTCGGATAGCGAGACTGCAGACCTCGCCCGGCTCGCGTACACCAGCTGTGTTGTCCCCACCATCCACCCCTCATCCCGAGCATCGACCGCAACCGCATCACGTCGAGGCCGGGCTCGATCGGGCAAATGCCCTCACCTGCGATCCGATACATACCTAGCAAAGTGGGCACAGGCCCGACCAAATCTGCGATACGCTGGAAGCCTGACTGGTCGGAGGGTTGGGTGCGAAGGCAAGAACAGACACTCGAGATCAAGCGCTTGGCCGCACTGAGGCGCTACGGCATCCTCGACACGCCAGCCGAGGGCACCTTCGACAACATCGTCGAGCTCGCGAGCACGATGTGTTCGGCGCCGATCGCGGTCGTCAGCCTCGTCGACGAGTATCGGCAGTGGTTCAAGGCGCGGGTCGGACTCGCGCCCAGCGAGACCCCCCGCGAGATCGCGTTCTGCGCGCACGCGATCCAGCAGGACGACATGTTCGTGGTCGACGATGCGACCCGAGATCCACGCTTCAAAGACAATCCGTTGGTCGTCGGGACGCCAAACGTGCGGTTCTACGCGGGTATGCCACTGCGTACCATCGACGGGTTCAACCTCGGAACGCTGTGCATCATCGATTCGAAACTGCACACCTTCGATGACGAGCAGCGGCGCACGCTCGCGTTACTCGCGCAGCAAACCGAAGTGCTGCTGACGCTGCGGCTCGCGCTGCGTGAAGTCAGTAGATTGGGCACGGAGGTAGCGCGCCAACACGATGCGCTGCTCCTGCTCGAACAAGAACGCCGCGATCTTGCCGTGACCGTCGTGCACGATCTCAAGAGCCCGCTGATGTGTATCTTGGCCGAAGCGGACTTCATCCAGAGCTCTCCTCTCGATGCCGATAACACCGCGGCGCTGGAGACGATCCGCGAGGCTGCGACGATCATGCAGCGTCTGACCTTCGATCTGCTCGACGTATCGCGCAGCACGAATGGCAGTCTGATGGTCCGCCAAGAGGACGTCGAGCTGCGGTCGCTGGTTGCCAATGTTGGTAAGCGCGCGGCACACAGAGTCGAACAGAACGGTATCTTCACCTCGACGACCCAGCGGCCTGTGGTCGCCCGCGTCGACGCGAATCTGCTCCGTCGGGTCATCGAGAACCTCGTCGACAAAGCGATCAAGTACGGCGACGATCAGCCGATCACGCTCGAGCTTACCGACACGCAAGATGCATTCGAAGTGCGCGTCCGCGACCGAGGTCCGGGGATTCCCTTGGCTCAGCGCGAGCAGATCTTCGAGCGGTACGTGCGGCTCGAACCCAGCTCGAACGAACGGGTGAGCCAAGGCATCGGCCTCGCGTTCTGCCGGCTCGCGGTCGAAGCTCATGGCGGCACGATCTGGATCGAGGACAACCACCCGTGCGGCGTCACGTTCTGTTTTCGAATCGCGAAGAATCTCGATTTGACGTGAGCAACGCCTAGCGGCGTCGTGGTCGACGCTTGGTTCGTCGCCGGTCCACCCGCTCGACATAAATGATCGGGCCATGCGCGATCCTGCGTGGCTTCCGGAGCTCCGAGCTAACTCGGCCCTTACCACGGACCTCGAGCTGACCTGGCTCGATCCAGATGCGCGCGACGCGATTCACGCGGGCGCGCGCGATGAGATTTCCAGCGACGTGCCGAACTTCGGTGCCCGCGGCCTCGAGGGTCTAGAGCGATCCATCGTGCTCGCACTCGGACCCGAGCGGGCGACGACGATCAGCGGCATCCGGTCGGCGGCCGCACTGTTCTTCGATCCCGCGACGCCTGATCGAGTGTGGCTGTCGTTCGCGCCGTCGATGAATCCGTTGACGTGAGATCGCAGACAACTCGTGACCGTGGCCCGGCGTCGGCATTGCGCTCGGGTTAGGGTAAGCGCGCGATGCCACCCTTTCCCGCGGCGCCGGCTCCAAAGCCAGACGAGCGTCAGCCCGACCAGATGCCGGTGCGAGGCAACGTCGAATGGTTCGATCGGTCGCGCGGCTTTGGCGTATTGATCACCACGACGAACGAACGCGTGGCCTTCAACGGCGAGGTGTATACACGCGCGGCGCAAGGTGCGGACGCAGGTGCGCCGGTCGATCTCGTCTGGAAGCGAGCCAGAGCGGGAGCCTGGAATGTCCCCGCAGCCGTGACGCAAGTCGGGTACAAGCCAGCCGCTCCACCGCCGAGCTTCTCGCTCGCTGCATGGCTCGCGGGCTTTCAAGAGCGGTCCACCAAGCTGAAGGGGATGACGAGGGCGCGCCTCGTCGCAGCCTCCGACTCGGATCTCGAACCGTGGGTGGTGAGCGATGGAGCAACCCACCGGTTCGGGTCCGGAACCCGTGACGATGCCTGGCTCATCTTCGACGTCCTCGGAGAACTGCCACCGCACGAGCGCTGGATCCGATCGTTCGACTACAAGGACTTCGATGGCGGATTCGCGTTGCTGCCTGCCATGGTCGGACTCACGCTCGATGACCTGCTCGCCACAGGCGCCGCACTAGACGACTTCATTCCGGCGTGCAATCGGCTCGCGCGTACAGACGAACGGCTGTTCTCGCTCCACACCGGCGGCGACAACTACATGGTCATCGCGATGCCATCCGACGAATGCGCGCGGCTCGTCGACGATGGTTACCTACGTCTTGATACGGGCGTCGCTCCTGCGGCGCCACCACCGTCGCTTGCCAAGCGGTTCGTCGGCTGGCTAGCGGCTACGGTGCGCCGGGAACCCAGACCGCCGCGCCGTCTACGACCTTGACGATCATCGGCGGGTTCTCGGTGAACGCCGAGCCCTCGAGCTTCGCGCGGAAGATGCTGAGCGGACCGGAAGGTGGCGGGACCGCGACGTCGTCGTCATCGGTGTCGCCACCATCGAGGTCAGGCTCGTCGGCCGGATCGACCTTCTTCTCGGGCGGCTTCGGCTTCTCGGCCTTGCTGCCCTTCTTGGGTTTTTTCTTCAGGTCGGCCTTGGTCGGCGCTGGCGCCTGACGATGCGAGCCATCGCGGTTGCCGAGGAACACGCCGTACTTGCCATCGCTCGAGATCGAAGCAGCGGTGAAGCCACGCCAGCATTTGTATTCGCCGCCCGTCGCGTGCATCAGGCACGCCTCGCCACCGTTCTGGACGAGCACCCACTCGCTATCGCGCGACCACTCGAGCGGCACGCCGGCCTTGATCGCTTTGCGACGCGCGCCTTCGCCATCGAGTTGGAAGCCCATCAAGATCTCGGCGGGCTTCTTGTGATGCGCGTCGACGTAGATCTCGTCGCTGTAGACGCCGACGGCGCGCGCGCCATCGGGGCTCGGCAGGAAGCTGCGCAGCGGCGCTTGTGGAGCAACCTTCTTCGCCTTCTTGCGATCGCCCGGCGGAGCCGACCAGATGCCGTCCTTGTCGGTCCAGACGAGCTTGCGATCGGTGCCCTTGCCGGTGATCCGCGCCCCGATGGGATCGACGGCGAGCGTCTTGCCGGTCGCGAGGTTCAGGATCTGCGAGCCGCCTGCTTTCGCGCGACACACGACGCAGGTGCCATCCTCGGCGAGCTGCGCGGGCCCGTCCCCACATGCGAGTGGCGTGAGTGACTTCGCGGAGCCATCGAGCGGCATGTACTGCCAGGTGCCATCGAGATCCGCGAGCAACACCTTGCCGGCCGCATCGGTCTTGAGCGAGCGCACGACCGGAGCCTTGGCTTTCTTGTCGGTCGGATCGCCGAACGTCGCGATCTCGACCTCGGTCTTGCCCTTCGGATCGACGCGGAGCAACGAGTGATCGCGCGCGAAGATGATGGAGGCGCCGCCGAAGTCGTCGTCGGCACTGGCACTACTGGCGATCGCGAGGCAAGCCGCGACGGTCGCCAACCGCACTATTTCACCACCGCCACGGCACGCTCCGGACCACTCGTGAGCGACGTGACGAAGCGACCCTTGCCGGGCACCTCGAACAGCACGACTTCACCGAACCGCGGGAAGTGGACGGTCAGCGACTTGAGCCCCTCGAGCGGCTGCGAGTCCTTCTCGAACTGCTGCTTGGTCAGCGGCTTGCCGTCGATGAAGACCTCGGAGAGGAACTCGAGCGGCGCGACCCAGTTCGCGCCATCGCGCTGCATCTTGTCGCGCACCGAGCCCGAGACATTGTCCGAGCGCCGCACCACGTTGTCCCAATCGCTCTTGCCGAGCGCGGAGGCGACATCGAGGTTGAAGCGCTCCGCGGGGAACACGAGGAGCACGGTGTTCTCGAGCTCTTTGATCGTGAGCGGCGGACCGACCGGCTCCGGCTTCGGTGCGGGCGGGGCTGGCTTCGGCGCAGGCGCGGCCGCGGCCTTCGCGGGCGCGCCGTTCGCAGGTGCAGCGACCGCCCCTGGCTTCGGCGGCACCTTCGAGGTCGAAGGCGCGCCGGCGATCATCGAGAAGCTCTCCCACGCGCCGAGCTGCATCTCCATCTGCATCGACTTGCGCTGATCCCACGTGCCGTCTTCTTCGAGCACGTCGACGATCACGAGGTCACCGCGGCGTTCGAAGTTGAGGCCATCGAGGCGCGCGAGGATCTGCGCTTCGTCGAGCTCCTCGAGGCGCTTCTCGTAGGTCATCAGCTTCGACTCGAACTCTTTTTGCGTCAGCGGGGTCTGGCGGCGCTTGCCCGTCTCGTCGACCTGCGGATCGAGCGCCCACGGGAGCAAGCAGATCGCGCGAAGGTCCTTGATGTTCCGCGCGACGAGCACGGCATCGCCCCAGGTCCCGAGCACGAACAAGCGCCCGAGCCGGATCGGCAGCTTCGCGCAGATATCGATCAGCAGCTCCTTCGCGGCGCGCAGGTCATCTTTGATGATCGGCTCCGCATTCGGATCCGGACGCGGCGTGACGATCGTGTCGTCGATGATCATCAACCGCCGCTCGGTCCGGCGGCGGAATGGCATCGATGGCGACAGCTCCATCTCCGCGCGCGGGTCGAGCCGATCGACATCGAGCAGCTGCTTGGTCTCGAGGGCGGTTTCCCCTCCGAGGCCTTCGATCAACGTCTTTTGATCGATGGCCGCGTTGGCCTGGAACATGAGGTCGGTGACGAGGCTATCGAGCTGCAGCGCCATTTGCTGCCCCTATCTATAGATACCCGCTGCGCTGGCGCAAGAGCCACTCGAGCCCGAGGAGACCCACGACGAGGATCAGGAGGCCTGGACGGCTCCACAGCTCGACATCGGTGCGGCGATCGACCCGAATAATTCGGGGAGGGTCAAAGGCCAGGTGGGCAGGGAGCACGTCGACCGGGCCCAGGGCCTGGCCCCGCGTGGCCGCCGCGATGGCCTCGAGCGTGGCGCGGTCGCCATCGGGGCGATCGAGCTCGCTGCCCCCTTCGCGTACGAGGAAGATATCGCCGGCATCGACCTGGTGTCCCGCGATGGTCGCCTTGCCCTGAACGCGATAGACACCCGCGGCAAGGCCGCCGAGCTCGACGGTCTGCGTGCCATCGTCGCCGACGGTGAGCTGCTGGGTCGAGACCGGCAGCGCCTTGGAGGGATCGGCACCCCGGGTCACGGTGAGCGTGACGGCACCGTTCGGGAGTGGCTGATAATCGCGGCCGAGCAGACGTACGGCGACGCGCACGGGCGCGCCGGGCAGGTACTCGACCGCGTCGCTGTCGACGTGGAGGTTGCGGAGATCCGGATCCTGGATCAGCCAGCGAATCGCGTTCTCCCAGAGCTTCGTATATTGCCGGCCGTCGTCGCCGGCGCGGCTCGCGGCGACGAAGCCGTAGCGCCACAGGGTATCGGTGGTGAACGCGATCGAGCGGCCCTTGCCGTAGTCGCCCGCGACGATCACGGGCATCGGCTTGCCGCTCTTGGTCTTCAGGCGCGGATGCACTGCGAGGACGGTCGCATCGGGCTTCGCGCCCGCGATCAGGTTCGTGCCTTCGAGCGGTGGCAGCGCGCGCCATGACGCCACGTTATCGGTGGAGGAGTATCTCAGCGACGTGATCGGATGCATCGCACCTGCATCGGTGAGCTGCGGCTGGAACTTGCCCGAATCGAGCACCGCACCCGAATCGAAGGGCCCGTAGAGATCGACGGGCAACGCGGCCGCGACCGGCGTGCCGTAGTAGCCGCCGGACGTAAACGATTGCGGGCCACCCAGCATCACGAGCCCCCCGCCGCCCTCGACGTAGCTGCGAATGTTCTCGAGGTAATCTCCGATGCCGTAGGGCAGGTACTCGAAGTTCTGCAGGATGATGACGTCGAACGAGGGCAGCTGCTGCTCGAACAGCTCGCGGGTGGGGAACGGGATCAACGACATCTCGTCGTTCGGCACGAGCGAGACCGAATCCTGCGTGCGCAGGATGAAGAAGCTGATCAGATCGACGTTCGGGTTCGACTTGAGCATCTGGCGCAACGCGCGGACATCCCACGACGGGGCTCCGCTGACTTGAAGGACGCGGATCTTGTCGCGGATCACGCGGATCACGAAGCTCCGCGTGTTGTTCGTGGTGACGGCTTCACCGGGGACGACCGGCACCGAGACCTCGTAGACGTAGCGACCGACGCGCGGCGGGGTGACCTCGAACGTGACGGTCACGTCCTTGTCGCCACCAGGCAGCTCGATCATCTTCTGGCGCAGCGGTTGGCCATCGGTCGAGAGCGTCACCGGTAGCTGGCGTGGCGCCAAGCCGGTGGTGTGGATCACCGCTTCGATCCGGACCACGGTGCGCACGAATGCGAACTCGTCGGCCATGACCTTCGAGACCGCGAGATCCTGGAGGCCATCGCGCGCGGCCCACACGGTATGGACGCGGGTATCGAGCGATTTCAGAAAGTCGCGTACCGCGCCGTCACCCGAATCTTCGTCGAAGGATCCCGTCGCAGCGCCATCGGAGATCAGCACGATACCGGCGAGGTCGCGACCTTCGTAGCGGCCGCGCACGAGCTCGAGCGCCTTGCGCAGCATCGTTTGTTTGCCAAGTGCGGGGTCCGTGGCGAGCGCCTGCAACGATGTCGACGCGAGGGTGTCCGCGAACGTGTAGTAATCGATCTTGTGGTCTTGCTCCCATGCGGCGAGCGTCTCGGAGGAATCGGCGAGCAAGCGGCGGGCGCGTTCGATCCGGGTAGGCCCTTTGGGATTCTCCGACAGCGACATCGATTTCGAATCATCCACGAGCACGGCGATCCGGTTCGGTTCGCGCGCGACCTGGCGGAGCTCGACCGCGGGCTCGAGAAACACCACGAGCGCGCCCAACGAGGCGGCGCCGCGGAGGCCGATCATGATCGCGCGCCGCCACGGATTCGCACCGCGGCTCGCGCGCCACGACAGGATCACGATCGCGACCACGCAAGCGCCGCCGAGATAGAGGCCGAGCCGGCCCCACGGCGACAGGAACACCCAACGGTACTCGTTGAAGTCCGACGAGGAGGGCGCAGCCAAGCGCACGGTGAGCGCGGTGAGGGCTTCACCGGCGAGCGCGCCGAGTGCGCCGAGTGCGCCGACCCCGGCGGCCGCGCCGAGCCGCGGTCGCTTGGCCTTCACGAAGACCACCGCGCCGATCAGCAAGGCCACACCGACGATCGCGAGCACGATCCGCAGCGTCATGGAGAAGAGGACGATCGACATGCTACTCGTCGGGCTTCCAGCGCCGCCGCTTCATGATGAACGGCACGTGCACTTGATCCGACTTGTAGTCGAGGCACAGCGCGTACATCACGAGGTTGACGCCCATGCGGAACGAGAGCTCGCGCTGCTTCTCGCCGCCGGGCTCGCAGGGAAAATCGTAGTTGCCAAAATCATCGCGCGCCCACGCACCGCCCAGGTCATTCGGCACGTAGCAGCACACGAGCCGGCCATCGCGGATCACGCCCTCCATCGCGGGGGCGATCGCGAGCCGACCGACCGGCTTGTCGAGCAGGTAGAACGATTTGTAGACGACGTGATCGGCAGGGATGATCTCGAGGCTCTTCGCGGGCGACGGGAATACCGCCGAGAGCAGCTTGCGGACCGAGCCATCGAACGCGCCATCGGTCGAGCCCTCCGCACTATCGATCAGCATGAAGCCGCCGAACGTGAGGAACCGGCGCAGCGCTTCGATGCCGGCGGCGCTCGGCAGCTCGATCGCGCGATCACCCGCGAGATACAGGAAGGGCGTCTCGAACAAGGCCTCGCTCGTCAGCGTGACGACCGAGGGCTCGAGCTCGACATCGATCGACGTGCGCTTCGCGATCTCCCACGCGATGCGCGCGAGTGCGCGCGGGCGCGGATTCCACGCGGAACCCGACCCGAGCTGGAGCTGTCCGAAGCGAAACTTCGAGCCCGCGCCGATCGCCCCAGCAAGTCGCGGCAGCGCCAGCGAGGCGAGTGCCGCCGCGAGCATCTGCCGACGAGAAATCATCTCGCTGAAGGTAGCGCTTCGGTCTGTGGTACGCCATTGCCGTGTACCGGGATGAGTACGAGCGGTGTCCCCGCGACGGCACGGAGCTTACCGACGCGGGTGCGGTTCGCGCCTGCACCCAGTGCCGCGGGCAATGGGCTTCGTTCGCGACGCTGATGGAGATGGCGCGGGTGATGACCCAGCCGAACGAGCCGGCGCTGCAGTTCGAGCGCGATCCGCGCACGCCGCTCAGCTGCCCGACGTGCGCGAACGCGATGGAGACCTGGAAGTACCACCACATCGAGCTCGACCGCTGTCAGCGCCACGGCATCTGGTTCGACCGCGACGAGCTCGAAGCCGTGTTGCGGGCCGTGTTCGAAGACGACCAGCGCCCGCCCGAGCTTTGACGTCCGAAGAGCTTTAAGTGATAGCGTCACCCGCGATGCGGCGAATCGCCCTGGTTGTCTTGCTGTGTTCCTCGCCCGTCCTCGCGGACGACGCGATTCCCGAGTCCCACAAGGGCCAGCTCGGGCTGTCGGCTCGACTCGAGGTCGGCGTGCGCGGCATCGCCACCTATAACAGCGACTACTGCGGCGTCTCCGACAGCACCGCGAAGAGCGGCAATGCGCCGGTGTGCACGGGTCGGTCGCCGTTCGCGCTCGATCTCGAGCCGAGCTACGCGGTCGCGCGTGCGGTCGAGCTCACGCTCAACTTCCACATCGGTCTCGAGAAGGATTTCGGTCCGACCCCGATCAGCAGCGGCCCGCGCGTGTTCCGGCTCGAGCCAGGGGCGCGGTTCTACTTCAGTGAAGCCGGCCACTCGAAGCTGTTCGTCCAGCCGTCGCTGGTGTTCGATTTCACCAACTATCAGAAGCAAACCGGCCAGGCGTACGGCACCGATTTCGGGGTCCGCGCCATGGAAGGCTACATGCTCGATCTGCATCGCTCGTTCAGTGCGTACGCGTTCGTCGGCGAGACCGCCGAGATCTCGCGCTGGCTCTACGCCGAGCTCGAGTTCGGCATCGGCATCCAGGGCCGCTACCCGTGAGCTTCTCCGACCACTTCTCGCAGGTCGCGCAAACCTACGCGGCGTATCGACCTCACTACCCGGCCGCGCTCGTCGACGTGCTCGCGGATCACTGCGCCGAGCGCGGGCTCGCGTGGGACGCGGGATGCGGCAATGGCCAGTTGTCGGTCGCGCTCGCCGCGCGCTTCGAGCAAGTGATCGCGACCGAGCCGGCGCAGGCCCAGCTCGATGCGGCCGAGCGCCACTCGAACGTCGAGTACCGCTGCGAGCCCGCGGAGAAGAGCACGCTCGGTTCGGGCAGCGTGGATCTCGTTGTCGCCGCGCAAGCCGCACACTGGTTCGCGTGGCCGGCGTATGTCGCCGAAGTCGAGCGCGTCGCGAAGCCGGGCGCACTCGTCGCGCTCGTCAGCTACGGCATCGTCGAGGTCGAAGCCAGCGCGAGTGCGATCATCACGCACTTCTATCGCGACGTCGTCGGCTCGTACTGGCCGAAGGGGCGCGAGCACGTCGAGAACGGGTATCGCGACCTCATCTTGCCGTGGCCGACCGTCGAGGCGCCGGCCATCGCGATGACCGCGAGCTGGACGCGCGAAGAGCTGCTCGGCTACATCGCATCGTGGTCGGCGAGCAGCAAGCTCGTCGCGACCGAGGGCCGGGCACCGTTCGACAAGCTCCACGCCGAGCTGGCCGCGGTGTGGCCCTCGACGAGCGAGCACCACGAGATTCGCTGGCCGCTCACGCTGCGCCTCGCCCGCGTATAGCAAAAGCTAGCCCGGAAACATCTCGCCCACGATGGCGACGAGATGCACCACGAACGGCTTCTTGCCGGAGGCGTCGGGGTCTTCGTAGTGCAAGTTATCGACGAGGATCCAGGTCGGCTTGTCGACCTCGAGCTTGGTCGCGAGTGCGGGCGGCGCGTCCAGGAAGTACCGATCCATCTCGAACCGCTTGCCGTCGCCGGTCTCGACCACCTTCGCGAGGATGATGTACGCGCGATCGAGCTTGAGGTTCGTCTTGCCGGTCGCACCCGCGGCGGAGAACGCGAGCTCGTGGATGTGGAGCGGCTTGTACTTCGCGTAGGCGGTGATCCTCGGCGCGCTCGTGATCGGCACGACTGATTCGACCGGGTTCGTAGGTCCGCCGGGAAAGCGATAGACGTTCGAGGTATCGAGGTCCGCGCAGACCGCGACGAGGTCGCCGGGCTCGGCCGGTACGACGTAGTTCAACAACGCGATCTCCTGCATCACGCGATAGGTGTCGCGTGCACCTTCGATCGTCAGGATGTTCGAGTTGATCGTGTCGCCCATGATCCGACCGGTCTCGGGCGTGACGCTCTTGACGATGCCCCAATCGACGACGGGTCGCGGCAGGTCCTTGTCGGGATGCGCGACATCGTACGGTAAGAAGCAGAACGCATCGATCGTCGCGATCGCGGCGCCGCGGCGTTCGGGACCGCTCCGGCTGTGAGCCGTGATGACCTTCATCGCGACGCTCGGCGATGCGGGTGCGGGTGGTTGCGCCTGGACCGCGGCGTGGTTCGCGACGTGCGGGGCCCGCGCTGGCGGCGGAGCCTCGGCGAGTGTCGTGGTCGCCGCCGCACCGAGGCTCGTGGCATCCGGCGGGGGCGCATCCCGCAGCACGCCCGCATCGGGCAGGCCCGGGGAGACCAGCGCTTCGGCCTTCAGCATGGTCGTGGTCTGCGCGACGGTTTTTTCGTGCGCCGGCCACTTCCACGCTGCGATCGCCGCGGCGGTCATCGCGACGAGGGCGCCGCCCGCGTACGCGGGCACGCGCCGCTGCTTCGGCACGAGCGCGCGCAGCGACTCTGGCTCTTCGATCGCGGCGATGAGCTCGCGCATCGAGGCAAACCGATCGCGCGGCGCGACGGCCATCGCTCGCGCGAGCACCGCGCCGACATCCTTGCGCATCGACGCTGGCGGCGTCACGCCATTGCGCACCGCATCGATGCGGAGCGCGAACACGATCGGGAAGGGCTTCGATCCGGTGAGCAACTCCCACGCCATCACGCCGAAGGCGAACTGATCGACCCGCGCATCGACCACGTCACCGGTGAGCTGCTCGGGCGCGATATACGCCGGCGTACCCGAGATCACCCCGGTCGTGGTGAGCCGCGAGTGGTTCTGTGCCGTCGATCCGTGCGGATCGACGGTGTCGTCGCCTCGAGCCAGCCCGAAATCGGTGACGATCGCGCGGCCATCCCGCGTGACGAGCACGTTCTCCGGCTTGATGTCGCGGTGGATGAGGCCGGCATCGTGCGCGGCCGCGATGCCCTTCGCCGCGCCCAACAACACCTCGAGCAAGCCCTCGCGCTTCTCGCCGGCCCACTCGCGCAGCGAGACGCCATCGATCAGCTCCATCGCGACCCAGACTTCTTCGTTCTCCGTGCCGACGTCGTAGACGTGGCAGACGTGCGGATGCGACAGCCGCGCGAGCGCCTGGGCCTCGCGGATCAACCGCGCGCGACCCTTCTCGTCTTCGGTCGCGCGGCGCACGACCTTGATCGCGACTGCGCGGGCGAGCTGCGGATCCCACGCGCGGTACACGATCCCCATGCCGCCGGAGCCGAGCACCGTGTCGATCCGGTAGCGGCCGAAGGTCGGTGCGACATCACCGCGCGCGAAGTTCGAGATCACGGCGCGGCAATCGGCGCAGGTATCGAGATGGATCTCGATCTCGCCGAGCGCCTGGTCATCGAGGTCGCCAGTAGCAAACGCGAGCAACGTGTCGGAGCTCGGGCACGCAACGCTCGCCATGGTCACTTCGACTGCAAGATGCGCGAGATCGAGAGCTCGATGTCGCTGTCGAGGAAGCGCAGCACGCTCTCGAGCTCTTCGCTGTGCGTGCCGAGCGTCGCGATCAAGCGCTTGCGAGTTTGCTTACCGAGATCAGCGCGCGCATCGGCGAGCCAGCGCGCACACGTCGCGCGATGGACGCGATAGAGCCGCGCGAGGTCATCGATCGTGAGCTCGTCGAGGATGTGCTGGCGGAGCAGGTTGCGCTGGCGCACCTCGAGCGCGGCGAACGCCTCGCGGATCGCCTTCTTGAGCTGATCCGTGTAGGTGGTCCGCATGTGCTTGCGTCCCGGATCGAGGGTGTTCGCCGGCCAGTGATCGAGCAAGATCTCGTCGAGCGATTCTTCGCGGTCCGCGCGGCGGACGAGCTTCAAGGCTTTGCGTGTGGCGCTGATCCGCAGCCACGCCGCGAGGTCTCCACGCCCCGCATAGTCCGCGATCTTGGCTTCGGGGCCGGTCAACAGCTCGACGCGGAGTGCTTGCTTCACTTCATCGGCGGTGCCGCCACCGAGCCGGAGCCGGCGTAGCGCGACATCGATCTGCGGTACCAGGTGGTCTTCGAACGCGCGGATCGCAGCGGTGTTGCCGGCGGCAAGCCCGAACGCGAGGAACAGATCCGCATCGCGGAGCTCGTCCAGTGACACTTCCGGATCGTCGTGGACCCGCGCGACGAGGCGCTCGGTGACGAGCTCGTCAGTCAGCGTGACCGTGGGCCATGCGGCGCGCCCGGCGGCGGCGATCCGCGCCGCCGCAGCCTCCACTTGTTCGCCGGAAACCCCGGCGGGCAGCCCCTTCGCGAGGTCGTCCCGCAACACCCGTACATCGTAGCACTCGCCGACCAGGTGCTAAAGTGGCTGGCGATGTCCTACAGGCTGCTGGCGGTCGATCTCGATGGAACGCTCCTCCGCGAGGACCAACGTGTCGATGATCGCGACATTGCGGCGATTCATGAGCTCCGCGAGGCCGGAACCACGGTCACGATCGTGACCGGAAGGATGCACTCCGGCTCGGTCGAGGCCGCCCGGGCCTGCGGGATCGAGGGTCCGATCGCCTGCGTGGAGGGCAGCCACCTGGTCGAGGTCCACACCGGCAAGACCCTCGCGCACCACCCGATACCGGTCGCCGCGACGACCTTGTTGCGGCAGGCGTTCGCGGATCACGGCCTCGCGAGCTTCATCTTCGGCGCCGACGAGATCCATCACGATGCCGCGGGCGACGCGTACGCCAAGTACATCTCGACGTGGTCGCCCAACTTGCAGCGGGTCGACGAGCTTCACGACGAGCGCTGGCACGAGCCGCTCTGCGCGGTCGCGGTGGGCGATCCGGAACCGATCGCCGCCGCCTACGCGCAGCTGCGCGATCAAGAGATCTTCGCGGTGTCGTTCGCGCTGAGCTTGTTCCAGGGCAAGCACGTGATCCTCGCCCGCAAGCAGGGGCCGACCAAGGGCACCGCACTCGCGGAGCTGTGCGCCGGCATCGGCTGCACGGTCGCCGACGCGGTCGTCGTCGGTGATTGGGTCAACGACGTGCCGATGTTCGAGGTCGCGGGACGTTCGTTCGCGATGGGCGGCGCACCCGCGCACGTGCGTGCGAAGGCGACCGATTCGCTGGTCCGGATCGCCGGCAGCGGCGGTGGCATCGCCGAAGCGATCCGTCGCGCGTGGGGCTGAGTGGCCAAGCCGCCGAAGCCGAAGAAGCGCAAGTACGGCCAGCGCGACAACCTGTGGACGTTCGCGCGCCAGTTCACGCTCGCGCACATCGGCGCAGGCACCGATCAGGCGCACGATTACGTCGAGCCCGCGTGGGACGGCCACCGCGTGCTCGCCACGCGCAGCGGCATCGACACCCGGCTCGCGGCACTCGATTTTCGCGACTGGACCGCGACGTTTCCGCTGATCGCGCGCGCGCTCGGCCGGCTCGCTTCGACCCAGCTCGCGATCGACGGCGTGGTGTGCGTGCTCGACGAGCGCGGCGCACCTTCGTACGAACACCTGCGCGCGGCGGTCGCGCGCACGAATCACGTCACCTCGGCGGTGTTGATCTGCTGGGACCTGTTGTGGGACGGCGAGGAGGATCTGCGCTCGCTGCCCTTGAGCGCGCGCCGCGCGCGGCTCGCGACGCTGCTCGCGGGCGCACCGCAACCGCTGATGTCCTCGGAGGCGCTGCCCGGCACGGTCGCGCGCGTCCTGGTCGCGGCCAAGCAGCTCGGGCTGCGCGGTGTGGTCGCGCGCTCGACGAAGGGCGACTACGCAGCCACGTGGCACGCCCACTCGATCGACGCGACCGCGCCGTTGCCAGGCGAAGCAAAGCAACCGAGCGACGGCGCGGTGATGCGCCCGATCGATTTTCGCCGCAGCCTCTCACCGCCACCACCCCTGTCGAATGCGGACAAGGTGCTCTATCCGCGCGATGCGATCTGCAAGCGCGACATCGTCGGCTACTACCGCGATGTCGCGCCGGTGATCTTGCCGTACCTGCTCGATCGCCCGGCGGTGATCCAGCGCTGGCCCGATGGCATCGACGAGTTCGACTGGTACCAGCATCGCGTGCCGCCGCGCGCGCCGGATTACATTCGCGCGGCGTGGGTCGATGGCGTGCGCCGGATCGTGATCGAGAACGGCGATGCGTTGCTGTGGTTGGTCAACCAGGCGGGGCTCACGTACCACGCGTTCGGCTCGCGGCTCGCCTCGATCGAGGAGCCCGATTGGGCGATGATCGATCTCGATCCCGGCGATCGCGCGAATTGGTTCGCGGAGATGATCGAGGTCGCGCTCGCCGTGCGCCGCACGCTGGAGCTGCTCGAGCTGCCGAGTGTGGTCAAGACCAGTGGGCAGCGCGGCCTCCACATCCTCGTGCCTCTCGCGCCGGGTCACACGTTCGCGGACGCTGAAGCCTTCGGCCGCGGCATCGCAACGCTGCTGCTCGGCCTGCTACCCGACAAGGTCACGCTGGAGAACGAGAAGGAGAAGCGGTTCGGCCGGCTCCTGGTCGATCACAAACAATTCATGGCCAAGACCCTCGTCGCGCCGTACTCGCTGCGCGCCGCGGACGGTGCCACGGTGTCGACGCCGATCGCCTGGGCCGAGGTCAGCCCGCGGCTCGATCCCAAAACGTTCACCCTCAAGACGCTCCGCGCACGGCTCGACAAGGTCGGCGACCTCGCGGCGCCGCTCGTCGACAAACGGGCCGGCGTTTCGCTCGCCGCCGCCCTCGCGCAGCTCCGCCACCAGTAGCTATAGTCAGGGCGTGCAGCTGTCCGAGCTCCTCGATGTGATCCTCCGGTGGGCGCACCTGATCGCCGGGATCATGTGGGTCGGCAACTCGATGTTGTTCAACTGGATCGATCGCAACCTCGAGAAGACCGCCGAGCTCGGCAAGCTCTCGCAGGGCAAGATCTACATGCTCCACTCGGGCGCGTTCTACGAGATGGAGAAGAAGCTGCTCGCGCCGGGCGAGATGCCGAACCTCGTGCACTGGTTCAAGTGGCAGAACTTCACGACGTGGGCGACCGGCATCGGCCTCCTGATCACGGTCTATTACTTTCACGGTGCCGCGTTCCTCGTCGATCCGTCCGTCCACGATGTCGGCCCCGAGATCGCGATCTGCCTCTCGGTAGGCTCGCTGCTCACCGGCTGGCTGATCTACGACGCGATCTGGCGCACGGTCGGGATCACGCATCCGCGCGTCGCCTCGGCGCTGTGCGTGATTTTTCTGTTCGGATCGATCTGGGGGTTCTCACTCGTGTTCAGCGGGCGCGCCGCGTACGTCGAGACCGGCGTTTTGATCGGCACGATCATGACGGGCAACGTGTGGTTCGTGATCGTGCCTTCGCAGAAGCTCCTGGTCGAAGCAACCATCTCGGGCAAGGCACAAGATCCGAAGCTGTCGCTCCAGGCCAAGGCGCGCAGCCTTCACAACAACTACCTGACATTTCCGTTGCTGTTCATCATGGTCAGCAACCACTTCTCGGCGGCGACCACGCACCACTTGAACTGGTTGATCCTGATCGTCGTCTCGATCGGCGGCGCGGGCGTGCGGCTCGCGATGAACTCGCGCTATCTCGGCGGTGGCAAGCAGCTCGCGACCAAGGCGTGGTTACTCCCTGCGTTCGTCAGCGGTGGGGTCGCGATCCTCGGCTTGATGGTGATCTCGCGGATCGATCTGAAGCCGAAGTACGGCATCGATCACCCCGTCACGTTCGCGCGCGTCCAGGAGATCGTCGGGGTGCGCTGCGTGCCATGCCACTCTCAGAAACCCTCGGACGACGTGTTTCGCTCCCCACCCGCCGGCATGATGTTGGACACGCCAGAGCAGATCAAGACGATGGCGCCGAAGATCAAGTATCGCGTGTACGACCTCGCGAACATGCCGTTCAACAACAAGACCCACATCACGGACCTGGAGCGGGCCGAGCTCGCGACCTGGGTCGTGGCCGGCGCGCACATCGAGTAGACTGGAGCGGTGGTACGGCCCGTCGTGCTTGGCCTGGTGGTGCTCGGAGCCTGCGGCCGCGTGAACTTCGCCACGCGAAGTGGAGACGGCGGCTTGCTCGGCGACGCCGACGCGCGGTCGCTCGATGCGAGCCCCGAACCGATTCGATTCGTCCAGACCCACTCCGACGTGATCGCCAGCGCGAGCACGCTGACGACGACGTTCGCGACCGACATCACGGCCGGCAGCACGATCATCGTCGGTGTCGATTTCGATCACGCGGTGTCGTCGACCGAACCGACAGTTACCTTGACGGACAACGCCGGGCGCATCTACCAGCCGCTCGTAGGCCCCGCGCCGTCGAACAGCAATAGCCAGAGCCAGTACCTGTTCGCCGCGTACGCACCGACAGGCGGGCCGAGCACCGTCACCGCGATCCTCTCGCAACCCACGGTGCAGTTCTTCGAGCTCAAGGCCTTCGAATATGCCGGCATCGCGATGACCTCACCGGTCGACGTCACGAGCTTCACGATCGGGATGAACCCAGCCGCTGGCGAGGTCGATGCCATGCCGATCGTCACGACCGGCACGAACGAGGTCGTGCTCGCGCTCGAGGTCTGCGATTGCAGCGCGGATGGTGGACCCGGCATGACCGTGCGATCGACGTTCAATACGGACGTCTTCGAGGAGCTCCTCGCTCCTGCTCCCGGCTCGTACGTGATGAAGGCCGTGATCCAAGGTGCCGGCCGCTGGCGGTTCGTGATCGCCGCGTTCCGCGGACAGTAGCGCCTCGACGCAGCGCGTGCCCCGTGCATAGATGTGTGCGGTATGGGTACGATCATCAAGCATCCTCAGGTCGAGGCAGACAAGGCAGCAGTCCAGAAGGTGCGCGAGATGATCGCTGCGGGGCCCGCGCTCGTGCTCGGACCCGAAGGTCGCGCGGCCTTCGACAAGCAGCTCGCGGCCAAGCAGGCGGCTCCGGGCGTGACCTACGAGGATGCCAAGGTCGGCGGCGTGCCAGGCGTGTGGTGCAAGCCACCGAACGCCGATCGCGGTACCGCGATCCTCTACTTCCACGGTGGCGCCTACGTCGAAGGTTCGGCGAAGGCGTTCCGCAACTACGTCGGCCAGATCGCCTCGCGCGCGAATGCGATGACGTTCGCGGTCGATTATCGCCTCGCGCCCGAGTATCCGTATCCGGCTGCGGTCGACGACGCGCTGGCGGCCTACGCCGGGCTCGCCGAACGTTCGCGCTCGATCGTCCTCGCGGGCGACTCTGCAGGTGGTGGGCTCGCGCTCGTCACGCTCGCGCTCGTCAACAAGGCGAATCGCCCGGCGAAGGGAGCGGTCGCGCTCTCGCCGTGGACCGACATGGCGCTCGAGAGCCCGAGCCTGACGGCGAACGCCGATCGCGATCCCATGCTCGCGCTCGCGCCGGTCGCGGCCGCAGCGAAGATGTACCTCGGCAAGCACGACGCGCGCGATCCACGGGTCTCGCCGCTGTACGGCGAGCTCTCGGCGCTCCCGCCGGTCCACATGCACGTCGGCGACGCCGAGATCATGCTCGACGATGCGGTGCGCTACGCGGAGAAGCATCCGAACGCGGTGCTCCACGTCTGGCAGGGCATGCCCCACGTGTTCCCCGCGAGCGTCGGGATCTACGAGGCGGCCGACGCAGCGCAGGAGATTATCGGAGCGTTCATTCGCGAGCGCCTGCACGCCGCCGTATAGTCGCGCGCAATGCAAGCTTCGGTCGTGCGGTCGCGCAGAGTCGTGCTGCCTGACGGGATCCAACCCGCGTCGATCCATATCGCTGGCGGCAAGATCGTGCGCGTCGGCGCGTGGGCCGATGCACCTGGCGACGTGATCGATTACGGCGAGCTCGCGATCTTGCCCGGCATCGTCGACACCCACGTTCACCTCAACGAGCCGGGCCGGACCGAGTGGGAGGGCTTCGCTACGGCGACGACCGCGGCCGCGATCGGCGGCGTGACCACGCTCGTCGACATGCCGCTGAACTCGATCCCTCCAACGACGACCCGCGAAGGCTTCGCCGCGAAGCGCGCCGCCGCGAAGGGGCAGTGCGCGGTCGATGTCGGGTTCTGGGGCGGCGTGGTGCCGGGCAACCAGCGCGAGCTCGCCGGCATGGTCGCCGACGGGGTGCGCGGCTTCAAGTGCTTCCTCGTCGATAGCGGCGTCGCGGAGTTCGGCTTCGTCGGCGAGACCGAGCTCGCACCGGCGATGCAGATCCTCGCGGGCCTCGATGCGCCGTTGCTCGCGCACGCCGAGGTCGCCGGCCCCATCGATGCGGTCGCGGCCGAGCTCGTGGGCGCCGATCCACATCTCTACGCGACCTACCTCGCCTCGCGCCCGCCCGCCGCCGAAGAGCAGGCCATCCAGATGATGATCCGGCTGTGCCGCGCGACGAACGCGCGCACGCACATCGTGCATCACTCTGCGGCGACCGCGATCCCGCTCCTGCGCGCCGCGCGCGCGGAAGGGCTGAAGCTCTCGGCCGAGACCTGTCCGCACTATCTCCACTTCACGGCGGAGACGATTCCGGACGGTGCGACGCCGTTCAAATGCGCGCCGCCGATCCGCGATGCGGCGAATCGCGAGGCGCTGTGGGCCGCGCTCGCCGAGGGCGTGCTCGAGCTCGTCGCGAGCGATCATTCGCCGTGCTCGCCGGCGCTCAAGGCCATCGAGGCCGGCGACTTCGTCAGCGCGTGGGGTGGCGTCTCGGGGCTCCAGCTCGCACTTTCGGTCGTGTGGACCGAAGCCGAGCGTCGCGGTCACACGCTGCGCGACCTCGTGAAGTGGATGTGCGAAGGCCCGACGCGGCTCGCCGGCTTCGAGGGTGTGAAGGGCCGCATCGCGGCGGGTCACGATGCCGACCTCGTCGTGTTCGCGGATAGCGAGACCCAGGTCGTCGCGGGCGAGGGCATCCATCACAAGCACAAGGTCACGCCGTATCTCGGCGAGACCCTGCGCGGCGTCGTGCATGCGACGTATCTGCGCGGGACCCAGGTGGCGGAGCGTGGGCGATTGCTCGCGCATGATCTAGGAGGTCTGTTGTGACCGTCGTGAGTGATTTTCTCGATCTCCCCGAGCTCGCCGGCGAAGCCGTCGGTGGCGCCGCGATCCTGTGCAACGACGAGTTCTTCGCCGAAAAAGAGAGCCTGCTCCGCGCGCATCCTGCCGAGTGGAGAGAGCACGCGTACACCGATCGCGGCAAGTGGATGGATGGCTGGGAGACCCGGCGCTATCGCCCCGCTGATGGGATCGCACCCGGTCGCGATAGCGACATCCACGATTGGTGCGTGATCCGGCTCGGCTTGCCGGGGCGGATCCACGGGGTCGTCGTCGATACCGCGTTCTTTCGTGGCAACTATCCCGATACGTGCGCACTCGAAGGCGCAGAGATCGACACACCGCTCGATCTCGCCGCGCTCGCATCGGCGCACTGGATCCCGCTCGTGCCGCGCACCGCGCTCGAGGGCAACGCGCAGAACGCGTTCGCGGTCGCGAACCACGCGCGGGTCACGCACGTGCGGCTGCGGATCTATCCCGATGGTGGCGTCGCGCGGCTGCGCGTTCACGGCGAGGTCGTGCCGCGCTGGGATCGCTTGCACGCCGGGCTCGTCGATCTCGCGGCGCTCGAGAACGGGGCGGTCGTCGAGACCTGTAGCGACATGTTCTTCGGCTCGCGCAACAACTTGATCAAGCCCGGTCCCTCACGCTCGATGGCCGATGGCTGGGAGACCCGACGGCGGCGCGGCCCGGGCCACGAGTGGGCGATCGTTGCACTCGCGGGTGCCGGCACGATCGAGCGGATCGAGCTCGATACCTCGCACTTCAAGGGCAACGCACCCGCACTCGCCACGGTCGAAGGATCTAGCGATGGCGCGGTGTGGCGCACGCTGATCGCTTCGCCCCTGCAAGCGCACACGCGCCACGTGTTCGACCAGGAGCTTCGTCGCATCGGTGAGATCACGCACCTCCGGCTCTCGACGTTTCCGTGCGGGGGAGTCGCGCGCTTGCGGGCGTGGGGAGAGCTCACCGTGCCGATCGATCCAGGCCTCGCGAAGCTCAACCACATGACCAACCTCGATTGCACCACGGCGCTGCTCCGCTGTTGCGGTTCGGCGGCCTGGGCCGCGGCGATGTGCGGCTCGCGGCCGTTCGAGGACGCGACCGCGCTGATGCGGATCGCGGATCGCACGTGGTTCGCGCTCGCCGAGAGCGCGCACCTCGAAGCGTTCGCTGCGCATCCCAAGATCGGTGCGAGCGCGGCCTCGGCATGGGCGACCAGCGAGCAAGCGGGTACGGCGAATGCCGAGGCTGCCACGCGCGCCGAGCTCGCCACGCTCAACGCCTCGTACGAGGCCAAGCACGGCTTCATCTATATCGTGTGCGCCTCGGGTCGCAGCGCCTCCGCGATGCTCGAGGATCTGCGGCTGCGCTACGATCGCGACCGCGCGATCGAGCTGCGGACCGCCAGTGAAGAGCAGGCCAAGATCACCCGGCTGCGCCTGGGCAAGCTGCTCGGAGAGCTCTAGATGATCACGACCCACGTCCTCGACACCGCCTCCGGTCGTCCCGGCAACGCCATCGCGATCGAGCTCGAGCACCAGGTCGCCGGGAGCTGGATCTTGGTCGGAGGAGGTGTGACCGATGACGACGGCCGCCTGCGCACGCTCACCCCGCAAGGGCCAGTCGCCCCCGGGACCTATCGCATCCGGTTCGAGACCGGCGCCTACTACACGGCCCGCGGTACCGTCGGGTTCTTCCCCGTCGTCGAGATCACGTTCGCGGTCCACGACGGCGCCCAGCACTATCACGTGCCTCTGCTGCTCAGCCCGTACGGCTTCTCGACCTACCGCGGTAGCTGAGATACAACGCGGGTATGGCCCGTACGTCGCTCTCGGAGAAGAAGCTCGCCAAGGCACTCGCTCGCGTCGATCGCGCACAGGCGCGCTTCGCGCGGCGCTATCCCGGTGACTCGGGTGCACGCCAACCGGTGCACACGGTCTACGGCGGCGCTCACCTGTTCAAGGCCGAGACCCCGGCGAAGCTCGGCGAGCTCGCGCAAAAGGCCCTCGCGACCTACGCACCCGATGCGAGCTCGTTCGGTGAAGCCCTCGGCATCCGCGGCGACCTCGCGGCGACGGTGCTCGAGCGCGTGCGCGAAAAGCTCGGGCGCGAAGCGGTCGAAGATTTCCGCATCGACTTCGAAGATGGCTACGGCAACCGGTCCGATGAAGAAGAAGACGGCCACGCCGCGGCGGCGGGCCAGCAGGTCGCGGCGGGCATCGCAGCGAATTCTCTCCCGCCATTCCTCGGCATCCGGATCAAGCCGCTGACCCGCGAGCTCGCGGCGCGTTCGCTGCGCACGCTCGACGTGTTCCTGACCGAGCTCGTGACCACGTCGGGTGGCAAGATGCCGGCGAACTTCGTCGTCACGCTGCCGAAGATCCAGACCGTCAACGACGTCGACACCATCGTCGAGACCTTCGACCTCCTCGAAGACCGCCTCGATCTCGAGCCAGGCACGCTCAAGCTCGAGATCATGGTGGAGACCACGCAGACCATCTTCGATCCGCAGGGTCGCTCGATGATGCCGCGCCTCCATCGTGCGGCCGGCGATCGGCTCACCGGCGCGCACTTCGGGACCTACGACTACACCGCGAACTGTGACATCACCGCGGCACACCAGAAGATGCGCCACCCGGCGTGTGACTTCGCCAAGCACATGATGAAGGTCTCGTTCGCGAACACCGGCGTCGCGCTCTCGGACGGTGCGACGACCGTGATGCCGGTCGCGCCGCACAAGGGCGCGAACCTCAGCGAAGCGCAGAAGACCGAGAACAAGTCGGCGGTGTGGGCCGCGTGGCGCCTGCACGCCGACGACACGCGTCACTCGCTGACGAATGGCTTCTATCAAGGGTGGGACCTCCACCCGGCGCAGCTCGTGCCGCGCTACGGCGCGGTCTATGCGTTCTTCCTCGATGGCCTCGTGCCGGCGAGCGATCGCCTCAAGAACTTCGTCGCCAAGGCGGCGCAAGCCACGCTGATCGGCGACATGTTCGACGACGCGGCGACCGGCCAGGGGTTGCTCAACTACTTCCTGCGTGGCATCGCGTGCGGCGCGGTGACCGAAGAAGAAGCGCTCGCGACCGGCCTCTCGCTCGAGGAGATTCGCTCGCGCTCGTTCGTCAAGATCATGGCGGCGCGGCGCGCTCCCAAGGAAACGACCGAACCAGCCGTCTGAGCCCGTTCACATGTCGGCCTGAGATCGAGTCTCAGCAGGTTGTGATCGGGTGATCGAGGTTCGACCAATCCCGCTCCCGCGCCGGGTGCTACAGACCTGCCCATGTTGCAGGTTCACGTGACCTCGTCCGACGTGCTCGCCGAGCTGATTCGTTCGACGCAGAACGAGCCCGCTCAGAACAGAACGGACCCCAAGATCGCGGCCCAAGCCCGCTTGATCCGGGAGACTCAGGCCCAGGCGGCCCAGGACCGACCGAGTTGGCAGACCCTCGATACCGTTGACTTCCAGCGCCTCGACCCCGAAGACGACTGGACGGAAGTTTGAGTTTCAGGTAAAAACTCGGCCTTCACGGCGACTGTAGCTCAATTGGCAGAGCGCTAGGTTGTGGTCCTAGATGTAGAGGGTTCGATCCCCTTCAGTCGCCCCACGGTTACAACGGTTCCGCTCGTCGGCTTGAATCCCGCGCGAACATGACGTCGGGTGTCGCGGGGGTCGAACCTGGCGAACGAGTGCCGTCATCCCCGTCAAGAATCGGTCGACTCTCTGATCTCAGGCACGTCTTGTGAGCTAACGACTGACGCGCTCGAGCGAACGGCGCAGTCAACGCACCCGGTCGTGACCGAGATTCGAGCCGCCGTATCGCAGAGAGCGCTCGAATCACTATTGGCTCGCCATCGGCCGACGTTGAGACCCGCTGATCTCGAGCTCATTCGCGCGCACCTTCGTTGACCAACGCGTTCTCTTCTTCGTCGCGGGTGGCTTCTTCGGCTTGGCGACGCGTTTCGCACGGAGCTCGAGCTTCTTCGCCGCCGCGGGTGCGTGCGCATGTCCACTCCACGACCGGCAACGCGACCGCGCTTCGGGTGTTCCGCTGTTCCCGCCATCGTCATGGAAACGCAGTCAACGGGCGATCAGAACGTTGCGCCGAGTGTCACTTGCGGTCCGATCGCCCAGTCTTTGACGCTGTTGACCTGTCCGCGTACGCCGAACGACATCTCGAACCACGACAACCGAGCCGCGACCGCAATCGCGGCTGTAGCGAGCAGCGCTTCCGTCTTGGCGACTTCCTTCGCCGAGCCTGTGACGTGCTCCTCGTGACCGTGGATATCGCTGAGATCCATGGTCCGGACGTCGGCGAGGCCTGCGCCAACTGTACTTTGCAGCGACACGTCGCCATACCTGAACCGTCGGAAGGTCGTGCTCAACACGACGGGGACGCAGAAGCCGGCGTGCGCGAGCTCGCGACCGCGATGGCCACGTGACGAAGACTTGCGAACCGACCTCGAGTAGGATACTGAACACCTGTTCATGTCGAGCACTAGCGACTTCGATCCTCTTCCCACTGACGTCCGAGCCGTGGTCGAGCTGTTCTCGACGCAGCTCGCGAGGGTCAGCTTCCCAGACGTCGACGCCGCGAAGTTCCGCCAGCAGGAAGAAGCACTCCGTACAGAGGCAACGATGGTCGCGCGTGCGCGCGAGGCACTCGTGGCCGCCGAGGCCGCGTTCGCTCGTCGACTCGAAGAGCTCGTGGACACCACCACGCGCGCGTTGGCATATGCGCGAATCTACGCCGACGCGGACCGGTCCCGCGGATCGCTCGCGGCCGCGATCGCGGCGATCGCGAGCCCGTCGCCGCGCGGCGAACCGTCGATCGCCCCGAAACGGCGCGGACGTCCGCCCAAGCGCAGCGCCGAGCTGTTCGATGTCGCGACCGCGCCCGCCGAACCAGTGGTCTAGGCGGTCGCCCGCGCGCTGCTGATCGATCCGCACGCGATCGCAGGATCGAGTGGTCTGAAGCTCCGCCGGGTCTGTGCGCAGCCTCGATTTGTCACTCGGGTGGATTCGCGATCGCGACGACTTCGAGAACCGAGCCGTCGCCGAGATCGATCGACTGAACCGACGACGGATCTGTATTCGCGCGCATCGCCCGGCAGATCGGACAATCGTCATCTTCGGCCGGCGCTGCGACGTTGCCGGCGGACTGGAACGCCTGATCGAGCCAGTCGGGCATGCGAGGGTGATTCTTGGTCTTCATGCTCCAGCACTTTCCACATGGCGTGCCATCGCTATGTGCGCAGGATCGTTTCGCCGCCTGTTTGGCGCGTCCGACGCTCGGACTCACTTGTCCGAGATCCGTTCGGACAACGGACAAGCCGGAATGACCAACCGACGTTGAACCGCCCCGAGATGTCCGGAGGCTGGTTTTCTTGAGTCAGGCGGCCATCGCCTGACCCTCTTGTTTATATCGCGCAGACCCTCTCGCCGTGCGCTTTCGGCTACGATGCGACGTTGTCGGCGAAGGCGTTCAGTGTCGATCTTCCCGGCCTCTTGCGGGTGTTCGGCGGTCACCTCTACTCGAACTCAGGCGTCTTCCTGCGCGAGCTCGTCCAGAATGGGGTCGATGCGATCGTCGAGCAACGTCGCGCCGAGCCAACGTTCGTGGGTCGCGTCAGGGTTCACACCGACGAAACGGCTGGGATCGTCGAGGTTGCGGACGATGGGGTCGGCCTCGACGAGGCTCGGATCGACCTGTGCCTCGCCAAGATCGGCTACTCGTCGAAGGTAAAGGACGACGACCTGCTCGGCCGCTTCGGCATCGGCCTGCTGTCGGGCTTTCTCGTCGCGCGCGAGCTGATCGTCGAGACCCTCGTCGCCGGCGGCACCCCGCTGCGCTGGCGAGCGACCCCCGACGGCATCCACTCCACCGAGCGCGGCGCGCGCACGACCCGCGGCACGACGGTGCGGCTCGTCCTCGCCGACCAGCATCGCCAGTACGCCCGGCCCACGGTCGTCCGCGAGCTGCTCGATCGTTATGTCAAGTACCTCGCCTTCGAGGTCGAGCATGAAGGCACGACGGTCACCGTCTCCGCGCCATGGCTCGCCAACGATCCGGCGGCTGCGATCCAGGCAATGCTCGCGGACCACCACAGCGAACCGCTCGCGGTCTTCGCCCTCCCGCGCGGTGCCTCGGCGCGCGGCTGCTTGTGGCTCACGTCGGAGCGCGCACCCGACGAAGGTGGCCGCGTCGACGTCTACCTGCGCGGCATGCTGCTCGAGCGGGGTGCGCGAAAGCTGCTCCCTAAATGGGCGAGCTTCATCACCGGTGTCGTCGAAGCACCGGCGCTCGCGCCGACGGCGAGTCGCGAGACATTCGTCGATGATGGGGCCGCGGTCGAGCTCGCGAACGACCTCCACGCTGCGCTCCTGCTAGGCCTGCAAACGCTCGGGGTTCGGGAGCTGGCGAGTGTGCTGGCGGCGCACTATCTCCCGCTTCGCGGCGCATGCGTCGACTCGCCGGCGCTCCTCGATGCCATCGGCGACCGGCTTCCGGTGCACTCGAACGTCGGGCTCGTGGACATCCCGACGCTGCTCGCGTCGCAGTCAGACCGAGTGATCCGCTACGTCCAGACCCAGCAAGACTTCGCGCATACCTCGCCGCTCGCGAACGCGCACGGCATCGCGCTCGTCGATGCGTCGTACATCCACGACGTACCGTTCTTGCAGGCGTACGCGGAGCACAAGCATCTCAAGCTCGTCGCGCTTTCGGTCGACGAGCTCGAGCTGATGATCCAGCCCGCGCCGGACCTCGTGCCGCAGTTCACCCGCGTGCTCGCTGCCGCGCGCGAAGCGCTCGAGGGGTTCGGAGTGAGCCCCGAGCTCGGCCGGTTCGAGCCAAGCGCGATGCCAGCGTTCCTGATGTCCGACGCGCTGGCGACGCAGGAGCGCGCCGGCGAGCTCGCGCAAAACACGGGCTCGTCTCTCGTCCGCTCGTTGATGAGCGGGCTCGCCGCGGCGAAACCTGTGCGAGGGACCCGCTTCGTGCTCAACGTCCATAACAAGCTCGTGGCCGCACTGCCGACGATCGTGGATGAAGCGCGGATTCGCCGCGTCGTCCGTCTGCTCTACGCGCAGTCGTCGATGACGTTGCGCCGCAGCCTCTCGATCGCGCAGACCCGCGCGTTCTCGGACGATCTCCTCGCGCTCCTCGAGGATAACGTCCAGACCGCCGCCGGGCTCAACTGATGACCGCGCTGCGCTCCGAGATCGACGACATGGTCAGGCAGCCGCTGACCCGCGACGTGGCGGTCGCGTGCGCCGAGCTCGCAGCCCGGGCGATCGCGAGTGGTGACCTCCAGGCTGCAGTCATCGCGAAGGAACACGAGATCTCCGCTGCGACCCACACCGGCATGCACCAGCACGCGGTCGTGTGCTGTGCCGAGATCATCGAGCTCTGGGATCAGCTCGCGTTACTTCCTGCGCTCGAAGTGAGGACCCAGCGAAACTTGATCCACGCGCTCAAGCACGGCACCGAGTCCGCGCTCGAGCTGCCCGAGATCGATCTCGGCACGGCGCGCGAGCTGCTCGCGACGCTGCAACGGTTGCTCGAACGCTTCAGTATCTCGCTGGTCGCGCTATGGACCCTCGAGGCTCGGCTCGCGTGGATCGAAGGTGATCGCGCGGTGATGAAGGACCGGATGGAGCGGGTCATTCCCTCATTTCCGAAGCGCAAGCGGCACCTGGACTGCAGCGACTGTCTCGGTTGCACGCTCGTGGACTTCACGCGCTACATGGAAGGCGAGACCGACGCCGCCGAGCTCGAGGAGTTCGCGAAAGCGGTGATGGCCATGAGCTCGTATCAACCGTGCGCCTACGCCGACCGCCGGGTGCCGGCGCAGCTCGCGGTCGCCTACGTGCGCCAGGGCCGGATCGCGGAGGCACGGAGGCATGCGATCAAGGCGGTGCGGCTCGCCGATACGGTCGGCGCGGGTTGGGTCGAAGCGCGCACCGCAGCCCTCGAGGTCGCCGTCGCATCGGCGGACGCCACGTGGTGCACGTCGCTCGTCGACAGCACGCTCCCTGTGCTCGCGACTCTCGAAGAGCCGTACGGCCAGCTCGCCGCGTACGTCGCGATCTATCGCGCGCTTCGCGCACTCGACCGCGACCCGACCGAGGCTCGCACGCGCGCCCAGGGACTCGCGCGCCGTATCGACGCGCGTCTCGCTTCGCCCCGGCATCTCCGCGAGACCGAAGCAGCGACGTCCTAACGGCGCTGTCGGCGATCCGCGCGATCAGATGAACGAAGCCCGGCATCGTCAGCGCGGGCGCGACCCAGATCACGAGCTCCATCGTGGCCGCCGACGGCACGAGCTTCCGCGCCGTGCTCGCGCAGCATCGCGATCCGCGAAACGCTCAGCGTCGTCGTGATCCGGCAAGCGGCGAGCGGCGTCGCGCCGAACGTTGCAGCGAGTGACCGGCCTGCGTCCGGCACTGCGATCACTCCAGCGCGGCGTTGACGAACGCCGAGAGCGATCGACCGAGCGCGGTCAGGTCCGGAGCGGGGCGGAGCAGCTCGCTCGCGACCACGGCATTGACCCCACCGATGACTGCGAGCCGGTGAACCGGGTCGACCTCGGCGTCTCCTAACAGCTGATCGGCGAAGCGATGGTTCAGATCGTCGCGACGCTTCAGCGCGCGCGGACCCGCGCCGAGCACGTCGACCATGAACACGCGCGCGACCGCGAGGTTTTGATCGAGCGCGGCCAGAAAGCCAAGCACGTAGTCGTTGCGTCGAGCGGTCTTGCCGGCGCGACGAGTCCCGGCCGCGATCAGGTCTGCGAGCACGCGTTCCGACACGACGTCGTACGCCGCCAGGAAGCAGTCCTCTTTGTCATCGAAGTGCTCGTAGAACGCTTTGCGCGAGACGCCCGCGTGCCCGATCACGTGCGCGGCGCTGGCGCCTGCGTAGCCGTGGCGCGGGCTAGAATGAGTCGCCCGCGAAACGCTACGTCACGATTCACGCGCGACCGTTTCGTGAGCTGAATCAGCTCGGCGCGCTCGTCTTCCGTAATCGTCAACGCGAGCCTCCGTGGCCGTCCCATGCTTCGTTAGATCACGGCGAGGCAAATTCTGCTAGCGGCTCCGTTTCCGGCGGACCAGGAATGCGGGGCGGATGGTCCCTTGCAATGGCTCGGGTCGAACGCGCGCACATTCGCGGGTCATCGCGCGTCATCGCGCGTTATCAGTCGTCATCCTCGACGAAGACTCGATCAGCGCCCGTGCTTCGCCAACCAGCGCTCGACGCTCGCGGCGTTGTCGCTCTGCGCCGGGTCGGCGCGGTACGCGTCGCGCGCGGCGGTGGCGAGCTGGTTCGCGCGCGCGCGATCGCCATGGGTCGTCACGAGCGCGCGCGCGAGCCAGAAGCGAGCCTCCGCGACCTCGCTGGGCGGGCTGCCGTGTCTCTCGCGCAGCGAAAGCGCCCGCTCGAAGTGCGCGATCGCATCCGCGGGCTTGTTCGCCGCGAGCTCGCCATCGGCGACGCCGATCAGATCGTAGGCGAGGTTCGGGTGCTCCGGCCCCAGCGCCTTCTCCTCGATCGCGAGCGCACGCGTGAACTCCGCTACGGCTGCGGCCGTGTGGTGGGTATCCATCAGCACCGAAGCGATGTAGCTGTGCGTTGCGCCTACCTCGCCGCTTTCGGGGCCGAGCGCCTTCTCCAGGATCGCGAGCGCCCGCTGGTGAGTGGCGAGTGCCTCGTCGTCGCGGTGCGCGCCGTGCAGCGCGGCGCCGAGAGAGTTGAGCGAGGTCGCGAGGTCCGGATGGTCGGGGCCGAACGTCTGCTCGGCGATCGCGACGGCGCGCTGATGGATCGCCAGGGCCTCGTCCTTCTTGCCCATCCCCTCGAGCGTGATGCCCATGTTGTCGAGCACGACGCCCACGCGATAATCGTTCGGGCCGTACATCTTCTCGCGGTCGGCGAGCGCTCGCTGGTACCGGCGCATCGACTCCTCGGACTTGCCTTCGAAGAAGGCGAGGGTGCCGAGCTCGATGTCGAGCTCTGCCCTGCGATCGAGCGACGTCGTGCCGGCGAGCAGCGCCTCCGCGTGCTGCCCGTCCTGGGTAGCCTCGGCGTAGTCGCCGGCCTGTGCCGCGGCGTACGTGATCGCGCTCCAGATATGGGCCGCGAGTAGGCGGTCTCCGGCGGTCTCGGCAGCGAGCACCGCGTCTCGCAGGATCGGGGACGCGGCCTTGTAATCCTGCCGGCGCGACTCGAGCGACCCGAGCTCGAGGAAGGCGGTCGCGGTGAACGGCGCGTATCCGAGCACCTTCGCGCGGGTGACGACGCCCTCGAGTACAGCGTCCTGCTCGTTCGTACGGCCGGCGTGCTCCTTCGCGCGCGCGTCGTCGAGCAGCGTTTGTAGCTTCGCGAGCTCGGCGCGCGCAGCCGGGTCCGATGGAGGCGGCATCGCCGCGGTCAGTCCGGCGGTATCCGCGCATTCGTCGAGAGACGGCAGGTCCTGGACCGCGCCGATCGCGTGTGGCACGACAGCGGCGTCGGCGTGCGCGAGGACCTCGACCTGCGCCGTCATCGCGCGGAGCCGGCCGTCGAGGCACGTCATGCGCAGGTCGAGCAGGTGCTCGGATTGTTCGTGCCGGACGCTCGTCGCCCGGCAGGTGTCGTCGTGCATCGCGACCCACGCGTTCGCGTAGGCGTCGAGTGCTCGTTCGACGCGCGCCCGCGTGTCGGACGCGTAGCTCACGCCGCTCGCAGCAAACGCGTGTTCGAGGCCCGCGCGACGCGGCGGGTCCCACACGCCGGCGAGCCGCTCGCGCGCGCCCGCACACGGGTCCTTCCGGGTGGTGTGAAGCAGCCGCGCGGTGGCCAGTCCCGCGATCGCCGCTGCCGCGAGCGCGATGCCAACGATCGCGACGAGGCGCTTGCGCCGGCCCGCGCCTGGATCATCACCGAGCTGTTCGAGCAGCGCGTGCAACGTCGGATGTCGGCCGTCCGCTTCGATCGACAGACCGCGGAGCACGGCGTCGCGGACGCGCGTGGGGACCTCGCTGTTCGTGGGCGGCGGCGAGATCTCGTCGTGGATCACCGCCTGCGACAGCTCGACGATCGTGTTGCCGGCGAACGGGGGCTTGCCCCACAGCGCCTCGAACAGCGCGACGCAGAAGCTGAACTGATCGGAGCGCGCGTCGGTCGGTGCGTTGCTCCACTGCTCGGGCGACATGTACAGCGGCGTGCCCATCAGTGCGCCGGTCTGGGTGAGCGGCGACGACAGGAGCTTGCGCTGCGAGATGCTCAGGTCAGCGCCGGACCTGTCGAGCGGCGCGGCGGTTGCCGCGTGGCCCTCGTCCGCGCGCGCGAGGCCGAAGTCGAGCACGCGAATCCGCCCGTCCTGCCCGACGAGGACATTCTCGGGCTTGAAGTCGCGATGGACCAGTCCGGCGGCGTGCGCCGCTTCGAGTCCGTGCCCGGCTTCGACGAATGCCGCGATGATCGCGCTGCATCCCCGTGGCTCCTTCTTGAGCCAGTCGCGCAGGGTCAGCCCTGCCACGAGCTCCATCGCCACGAACACGTCGTCGCCGAGCGTGCCCACGTCGTAGACGGGAACGACGTTCGGATGAGAGAGCCGCGCCATCGCCTGGGCTTCACGCAGGAGACGGGCGCGCGCATCCGCGTCGTTACCGGCGCGCGTGCTCGGCTTCATGACCTTGAGCGCGACCTGGCGATCGAGCTCCGGATCGTACGCGGCATACACGATCCCCATACCGCCGCTGCCGAGTTGCTTGACGACGACGTAGCGCCCGAGCTGTGCGCCACGCGGCAACGCGACCTCGGACGGCCGCTTCGCGCGAGCGCGGATCGGTCGCCCGGCCGCGAGAGCCGGCGCGGTCGGGCCGGACACGAGGTCGTCCGCGGCCGACACCGTCTCGCCTGACGCGAGCGCGTCGTCCGACGCAGCGTCAGTACGCGCGAGCTCGTCCTCCGACGGCTTCGAGCCGACACCCATAGCACCACGATAGAGCATGTCGATGTGCAGGTCGATCAGGTCCTTCAGGATCCGTGAGGGGCGTACGTCCCCCATCCGCGCGGCCAGGCGGTCAGCAGGTAGAGCAGCCGAGCCTACTGACGCATATCTGTCCGCTCACCGGACAACGCGACCTCACCTGATCCTACGGCGTGACCGTCGCCCAGGTCGGTAGATCGAGCAGCCACTCGTTCACCCAGTCGGAGAGCCTGACCTGGTGGGAGGTGACCGTCGCGAGCTGACCGAACATCGTGTGGTTCATGCCGGTCGCTTCGAACACCTTGGTGTTGGGGTGGTTGAAGTGGTTCGTGATCAGATCGGCCTGCACGGGCGCGAGCGAGCCGGTGTAGGCGAAGTATTGCTTGATGACCGGATCGTCATCCCAGGTCAGTAGCGCGATCCGGCTCGTGGGATGACCGGCGACGACCGCGTCGAACACGCTGGTGAACGAGGTCTGGCACTCGGATCCACACAGCGGCGGTAGTGTGGGCTGCCACGCCGCCAGGAGCGTCGGGTAGTTCGCCAGGATCGGAATGAACGGCGAAGAGTCCTCGAGCAGCTCGACCTTCGCGCTCGGCCACGCCTTCGTGAAGCGTTCGAAGTTGAGCGTCGCGCCGTAGCCGCCTGCACTCGAGCCGAGGACCCAGAGCTCCGGGGCATCGTGAAAGCCCGCCGCGAGCGCATCGACGAAGGCCTGGGTATTCGTGCCACCCGTGTGGTGGATCGTCGGGCCGCCCGGATATGCCATCACGTTCGTGCCATCGTGAAGATCGCCCGTGCAGTACGGCACGAACACGTAGGTCGTCGTGTCGAGCGGCGCCGGCGCGGTCGTGTGATCGACGACCAAGCCACTCACATCGGCGGCGAGCTTGGCAGCGTCGTACATGACATCGAGGTTGACCGCCGCGCCGTTCGTGCACGTGGTGGTGTCCCAACACGCACCACCGCCCTCGAAGTAGATGAAGAGATCGCCGCCGGGGGTCGGCGCGCGATTGATCCCGATCCCAGCCGGCGTGCCATTCGCACACGTGGTGCCGGCGAACGGCACCCACACCCACTGATTCGGTGTGGTGGTCACGTCGACCATGGGACCCGCCGCATCGGCCGTAGGAGCATCCATCTGGAAGCGTGGGTGCTCGTCACACGCCCCGACCATCAACAACAGCATCAGCGCTCGCATCCCCGCATTGTACTGGAGTAGCTTCCGACGATGCGTCCCGACGGTAGAAGCCCGAATCAAATCCGCCCGCTCGAGATCGTGACCGGTTTTCAGAAGCATGCCGAGGGCTCTGCTCTGATCAAGCTAGGCGATACGCACGTGTTGTGCGCCGCGAGCGTCGAGGAAGGCGTGCCCAGCTTTCTCAAGGGCAAAGGCCAAGGGTGGCTGACCGCCGAGTACGCGATGCTGCCGCGCTCGACCCATACCCGCAGCAAGCGCGATCCAGGCGGGCGCGGCAAGGAGATCCAGCGCTTGATCGGTCGTTCGCTGCGCGCGGCCGTCGACCTCGAGCATCTCGGCGAGCGCACGATCCATGTCGATTGCGACGTGCTGCAAGCCGATGGCGGTACGCGCTGCGCTTCGATCACGGGTGCGTGGGTCGCGCTCGCGCTCGCGATCCACAAGCTCGTGAAGAACGGCGTGTTGCTGAACGCGAAGGCGCTGCGCCCGCCGGTCGCGGCGGTCTCGGTCGGGGTGGTCGGGGGCGAGGTCGTGCTCGATCTGCCCTACGTCGAGGATTCCAAAGCCGATGTCGACATGAACGTCGTCGGCGATGAAGCCGGCAAGCTGATCGAAGTGCAAGGCACCGCCGAGCACGCGTCGTTCGATCGCCAGCAGCTCGATGCGATGCTCGATCTCGCGCTCGTCGGGATCCAGCAGTTCGTACGCGCGCAACGTCAGGCCGTCGCGTGAAGCGGCCACTCGTGTTCGCGACACGTAACAAGGGCAAGCTCGTCGAGCTCCGCGAGCTCCTCGCCGGCACCGACGTGCTGTCGATCGACGAAGCGGCCGCACGGATCGGCCGCGAGCTTCCCGAGGTGATCGAGGATGCCGACACGTTCGTCGGTAACGCGAGCAAGAAGGCGCGCGAGGTCTCGCAGCTGACCGGCCTGCCCGCGCTCGCCGATGACAGTGGCCTCGAAGTCGATGCCTTGAACGGCGCGCCTGGTGTGTTCAGCGCGCGCTACGCGGGCGAGCCGCACAGCGACAGCGCGAACAACGCGAAGCTGCTCGCCGCGCTGCACGGCGTCGCGAATCGCACCGCCCGGTTTCGCGCGGTGCTCGCGCTCGCGGATACCGCCGGATCGCTCGGCGACGAGATCCTCACGTCGCACGGAACGTGCGAAGGCACGATCCTCACCGCGGCGCGTGGCACCGGTGGGTTCGGCTACGATCCGCTGTTCTTCTCGCCGGAGCTCGGCATGACGTTCGCCGAGGCTGGCACGGGTCCGAAGGGCGATCTGTCTCACCGCGCGCGCGCGATGCGCGAGATCAAGCCACGGCTCCTCGCGTACCTGGCGACGCTCGCGCTCGCGATCTCGATCGCCGCTTGTCAGGGCAGCAAGCACGAGCCCCCCTCGCCGCCACCGCAGACCGCGCCGGCGCCGACGAGCGCCTCCCCGTCGACGCCATCCCCCGCGCAGCCTCCGGCGCCGCCAGATATCTGCGCCGCGGGTACGCGGATCTTCGATCACGCGACGTGTACGTCCGCGCAGGGCATGAAGGTGCTCGAGCAAGCCAAGCGCACGCTGAATGGCACGCTCGATCTCACGAAGAAGGCCGCGAGCGCCGATCCTCACGCGCTCCAGATCGTGTGCGCGCAGCTGATCCAGGCACTCTCGCGAGATGCCGTGGCGCAGGGCTGCAAGATCGATCTCGCCGAGGCCGACCAGCAACAGATCGAAGTGTTGATGGCCGCGTACTACGCGCAGCGCACGGCGGTCACGCCGAGCGGTGACACCGCGGCCGATGCCGTGATCGCAAAGATCGTCGGGGTGCGCGATGCGATGTGTGCGTGCGAAGACATGAAGTGCGTCGCGAAGGTCGACAAGACGATCGATACGATCGGTACGTTCGGCTCGAACGCCCCCCAAGCGGCGCGCGACCTCGGCGGCAAGCTGCTCGACGACGTTTCGCGCTGCGAAGCTCGCCTGAACACGCCCGCCGCGCCCAAGAAGTGAGAAGTCTCGTGGTGTGGCTCCTCGTTGCCAGCGGCTCCGCTGGCGACCCGGATGTCAGCAGCGACGGCCGTCGGATCCTGATGTCCGGCCTGGCGAACATCTACGCAGCGCAGCGCGCGTGCCTGTAACCACCTGACCTAGCCTCACGTTCTGTCGGTCTAGAGACAATCAATATCGAACAGCGTCGCCGCCACATGTGTGGCGAGCAGGGTCTGCGTCACGGGGAACACGAGGAAGTTATTCGCGGTTGCGCCGTTCGCCGCGCAGATCAGGTTCACGGTCAAGATCCGGGCCTCCGCGCCCGATCCCGAGCCTCCCGCCAAGGTCACCTGGACGCTGCCCTGATCCGCGAGTGACTCGCACACGATCGCCAAGGTCAGGTTCTCGGTCCCCTGCGAAACCACGGGGACCTTGTTCGTGCACTTTCGCACGGGCAGCGGCGGAGGCGCGTCCAGATAGACATGCGCGTCCATGAAGACGTGCGCGTCCTCGTAGACGTGGGCGTCCTCGTAGACGTGCGCGTCCATGTACATGTGAGCATCCAGGTAGACGTGTGCGTCGCTAAAGATCTTCGCGTCTTCGTAGACGCGCCCGTCCTCGTAGACATGCCCATCCTGGTAGGTCTTCGCGTCGATGCCACCGACCTGATATTTGGCGCCATTGTTGTTCTGGCAAGCCGCCATCAACACCACAACCGTCAGTCCCCAGAGAATTTGCATGAGCCGTCACCGTACGCGCATCCGAAAAGCACGGTGACTATTGTCCGAGCTTCGTACGGTCATGATCCGTTGCCGCAAGCCACCTACATGCCGATCGCGAGACGCAGACGCGATGCGCTACGGGCTTCGGTGCGCGCGATATCTCAGCGGGCTCTATGACTGATCGTTCGGTACGTGGTCGGCGACGATCGACGAGTCCGCTGCGCGAGTGTACGTACGCGATCGGCGGCACCCGCGAATCCCGATCGGTGCCGCCGCCTCACGGCCTTACGGCCCAATCGCGAGCGCCGCAGCCAGGGCAGGCGCGAGGGTAGGCGCGATGAGCTGGCTGCTCGAACAAGATCCTGCAGCGACTGCATCGGAAGGCGAGCGGCGGAATCTTTCGAAACTCGACGCCGGTGAGCCCCACCGAGGCCAACCAGATGATCGCCACGATGACGCAACCCGCGATCATCGTTTCAGCCTAGCATCGTGATCGTTTTGGTGAGCGGTTCTTTCGGGCACGGCATATATGGGACGCGATGTCCGATGTCACCGCGCTGCTCGCCGAGGCCGCCTGGCTCACGCGACTAGCGCGTAGCCTCGTCGGTAGCGACGACGCCGACGACGTCGTACAGGAGACCTACGCCGCCGCGCTGCGCACGCCACCGGATCCGGACCTGCCGGCGCGCCCGTGGTTGCGGCGCGTGATGGTCAATGTCGTGCGCATGCGCCATCGCGGCCGCGTTCGACGCGACACGCGCGAACAGGCGAGCATGATCGCCGAGCCGGTGCCTAGCCCCGAGCAATTGCTCGTGCGCGCACGCGTCGAACGTACGCTGGCCGATCTGGTGATCGCGCTCGACGAACCGCTGCGCTCGACGGTCCTGTTGCGCTATCGCGAGGGCCTCTCGGCAGAGGCGATCGCCGCGCAACAACAGGTCTCGGTCGCGACCGTGCGGCGTCGCTTGAGTGAAGCGGTCGAGTACCTGCGCGCTGGCATGGACGAGCGCGAGACTTCGAAGACCTGGCGCGCCGCGTTCGCGCCCTTTCTGGTGGGACGCGAGCCGTCGCCACCGATCTGGAGCTTGATCATGGCGAAAGCCGCAACGAAGTTCGCGCTCGTCGCGATCGCACTTCTCTTGCTCGTCGTCGGTGGTGGTGTGGCCATTCACCACTCACGCGCGACCGCGACGAACCAAGAAAAAGCAGTCCCGCGAGGCGGTTCGTCGGCGAGCATCACGGTCGGCACGCTCGCGCGCGTGTTCGTGCAGCCGGGCGTCGCGACGCAGCAGCTCGTCGGCCGCGTCACGCTCGACAACCGAGGATTCTCGGGCGCGCAGGTCCGGGTCACGCACACGGTGACGCACGAGATGATTGCCGAGGTAGCAAGCGGCCCCGATGGCGCGTTCTCGATCCCGAATGTGCCTGCGGCATCCGTCGTGGTCAGTGCGATCGCGAAGGAGAAGACGGCGATGCCAGTGATCGTCGACATGCGCTCGCCCGCAGAGCGGAGCCAGACCGTCGAGTTGAGGCTCGTCGACTGCTTGCATATACGCGGTATCGTCAGTGATGGATCGGGCGCACCGATCTCACATGCGCACATCGCCCCCGAGCTAGCGCAGGTCCCGTTCGCCGATACCGACATGCTCGGCCGCTACGATGTCTGCGCCCATGCGGGGTCTCAATCCCTGCGAGTTGCCGCGAGCGGATATCACGCGGTGGTCGTCGACGTGATGCTCGGGAGCAATACGATCCAGGACATCACGTTGCTTCCCGAGGCGACCCTCGCTGGAATGGTCATCGATAGTGCCAATCGCCCGGTCGCGGACGCTGCCATCACGGTCGATCCGCGTGGGCTGAGCACGGTGCGAAATGCGAAGGTGATCGCTCGTAGTGAAGCAGACGGCACGTTCAGGATCACGGGTGTCGCGCCGGGACGAAACGAGCTGTATGCGGAGGCCCCAGGCCTCAGCTCTCGCCGCATCGGGGTGGTCCTGGGGGCGGGGGAGACCCGCGAGGGCATCGTGCTTCGCCTCGATCACGCACCGCGACTCGCAGGCAAAGTGAAGGATTCACATGGCCAGCCCGCGAGCGGCGCGAGCATCGGTCTGCGCGTCGGCAGCGAGGTGCGTGAGGGGTTAGCGGTCACGCAGGCAGATGGCTCGTTCGTCATCGAGCGTGCGCCGAAGGGCACGCACTCGATCGTGATCCCTTGGTACGAGGTCGGCGACCCACGAGAAGTAACGATCGGCGACAAGGACGCGACGATCGCGATCACCGCCGACCCTCTGCCGGTGATCACCGGCATCGTCACGAGAGGTGGCGCGCCGCTTCCGAATGCGATCTTGCAGTGCCCGATGATGAACAGAGACGTCGCCCCGGTAACCGATGCCGCTGGCGCGTTCACCTGTCCACTCTTGCAAGAGGGTCCGTTCAGCGTCTACGCCAGCGATTCGAGCGGTCGGTTCGGCGGGGTCGATGGTGCGTGGAAGCGGGGCCAAGCCCTCGCGCCGATCACGATCGAGCTCGATCAAGCGGGCGCGATCTGCGGTGCCGTCTCTGATCAAAATGGAGCGAAGCTTCGCGGGATCCGGATTCGCGCGGACAACCCCGCGGTGATGGATATGAGCGAGAGCACGAGCGACGAGCAGGGCGGGTATTGCATCCGCCAGCTCCGGAACGAAGGGACGTTCGAGATGACGGCGTGGTCGGGCGGTCAGATGGTGTCTCCGGTTACCCCGTTGCCACGGGTGACCCTCGTGAAAGGGAAAGCCACTCTCGATATCGTGCTCGCGGCACCCGATCAGGCCATCGAAGGAGTGGTCGTCGACGATGTTGGAGCACCGATGCCCGATGCGTCCGTGCGCGTGACGGCGGAGCAATATTTCTCGAGTCTCAGCAACGTCGCGGTGAGTGATGCGAGTGGACACTTCTCGGTTCAGCGCCTCGCGGCAGGTTCGTACCAGGTGCTGGCGACCGCACGCGATGGTGCCTCGAAGACCATGGCCTCCGTGACGGCTGGCACGCGAAACTTGAGAATCGTCCTCGAGCGGGCAGGATCCATCGAGGGCACGCTGATTGGATTTCATTCGCAGCCATCGATCCTCGGAACCCTGGCTTCCTTCGGGCAGGAACCCGTCGATTTTGAAGTCGAAGGCGATCACTTCCGGGCTCACGGTTTGCCGCCCGGCAACTACATGATCACGGCGAGCACGAATGGTCACGAGGCCGATAACACGACCGTTGCGGTGAAGGCCGGATCGACGACTCCCGTCGTCTTGACGTCCCGAGGCAGCGCGAGTGTGAGCGGTCACGTCATCGACTGGACGACCAAGCAACCGGTGGCGAACGCGCGCTGCGCTCCGCCGCTCCCACGCGACGGTGACAATCTGGGAACGTTCATGCGAGCGCCTGAAATCGAGCGAGCCACCGATGTGAGTGGTGCGTTTCACTTCGATGACGTCACGGCCGGTGAGATCTCGATCCCCTGCGATGCAGCGGCGACGCATGCGATTCGCAGCGCTACGATCGCCGCAGATTCGCATGCCCAGGTCGACGTCTACGTCGTGACCGGAAGATCTGGCGGGGGCGATGTCGGCGCGATCGACGGGCTCCGCGCGATGGTTTCGGTACAATCCAACGCGGCGAAGGCGGGTTTGCACGTCGGGGATATCGTCACCGCGATCGACAATCAATCGGTCGAGTTGCTCGACGGCTACACGGTGCGCAACGCGATCTCGACCCACGCCGTCGGCACCGCAATGTCGCTCACGGTCCGCCGAAGCGGGCTGCTGATTACACTCGAGATCACGCTGTAAGAGGTGCGCTGCGCTTCCGCGGAAGCATTCGTTTTTTTGTGAGCGGCTATTTCAGGCCCGGCATGTATGGCCCGCGGAGGCCGCCTGGCTCACGCGGTTGGCGCATAGCGACCGCGCTCGTCGCGATGGGCGAAGGCGTGCTGCGAGGCGAGCGCATGAATCGTTCGCCAGTCGAGTTGGTGATCACGACGACCCGCGAGTGCCTCGCACATCCAGACGAAGCCTGCGGTCTAGCCATCACTCGAGATTCGATGTGCATCGCGCCTGTCGCTGCACGTCGCCTCGCATGTGATGCCGGTGCACCTCGTCACCATGGGCACGCTCGAGTAACGCTGGCAGTCATGCCAACGTCCGCGCGGAAGCGTTCTGCTGTGCAAAGGCGTTGGACGTCTCCATTCAGCGGACGACTCGGCTGACACCCCGGTAGAGGACGGGCACGTTGAAGTTGATCAACATGCTGAGGTGGAGGTTCGTTGCACCGAGGTAGGAATAGACCTGCGCGCGGTGCAGTGGCGTATGGCGTTCGACCGATTTGATCTCGAGGACAATCTTCTCGTCGACGATGAAGTCCGCGAAGAACGCTTCGATCTCGCAATCTCGATACTGCAGTGAGATGCGAGCCTGCGCGACAAACGGAATGCTCCGTGGTGTTCGGCGCGACGTGTGCGCCGAGCCACTGGGGTTGGAAGGGGATCTCCCGGGGAGCTCCCGAAGCCTCGGGGGTGGTGCGGCTCCGCCCATACGCGGTGCCCGCGCTCGAGGACGTGACGAGCGCGAGCACAGAGCTCACGTTCGCTCGACGACCGAACTTTGCGGCGGTCGTTCTAAAACGTCGGTCGACTCGGCGCTCGGCGCGGCCGAAGCGCGGGTGCCGCGGGGCGAGCCGCACCGCCCGCGAGGCGGAGGGCAGTGCCTAAAACCAAGGTGTCATCGATGGGAGTCCATCGGCCCGCGTGAGAGCGGCGCAGCCCCCGAAACTTCTTCGCTCCGGCCTCTCTGACCTTCGTTGCTTCGTGACCGTCCGGGCGCAGCAAACGGCGGCGCAGCCGCACGACTCTTCTTCCGGGGATCAAACGACGATCGAACCTATGGCGGGCTGGGGACTCACTCGATCGCTTCGCCGCGAGCGGACGAGAAGGTTGAATCGACGGACAGGGTCACGTAGGAATAGCCGCGTGCCGTCCCGAGATAGCGGACCTGTCATGATGCTCGGCTCGAGCAGCGGCCACTACCTCGCCATCCGTGCGACGGGCGCGAATGCCGACGGATGGGTCTACGCCTCGGCGGACGTACGGATCGGTGGATTTTAGCGGCCACGTAGCGGGCAACTTGCGAGTAGTGGAGCTCGAGACGCTTCGCACGGAGCTTCGACGGCTTCACGAGACCCTTGCAGGTGAAGTGATCTTCGAGCCTCTCGACGGCTGGATCGCAATTCGGTTCGTGGGGGACGGGCGAGGGCACATCGGCGTGCAGGCTCGATTGGACGATTCACCCGGAATTGGGAACACGCTCAGCTTCGCGCTGACGAGCCTCGACCAGACCGACTTGCCCGGAGTTCTGGCTTCGATCGACCACATGATCGCCGACGCCAAGATCGACGCTCGAGAACCCTGACCGAGAGTCCCGCTCGTCTCGAGCGCCACGCAGTTCGCCTGACGCTAACCTACATGCGCCGCTTTTCGGCGAGCCGCGAAGCCGACGAGGCCGAGCGCGAGCAGGAGGCCGTTGCCGGAGCTGGCGACCGAGCAGCCGCCGTGGTCCTCGCAGGTGAAGCTGCCGGGCGTGT
>JANXOP010000415.1 GCA_025357755.1 Kofleriaceae bacterium
CACGAAGGCCGAGCTCGACGTGTTCACGCGCCGTGTGGTCGCTGATTGCATGACGCACTCGTGCGCGATCCACGAGACCGGCACGGTCCGTCTCGATGCCTGCTGCCAGTACGGCTGCGATGTCGATCTGTTCGAGCGCGATGCGATCCTCGCCAACGCCGACAAGATCCGGCCCGTGCTTTCCCCCGAGGTCCAAAACCTCCCGTGGTTCGACGAGAGCGAACCCGAGGAGGATCCCGATGTGCCGTCGGGCACCGTGGTTCGTACGGCCGTCCACACGAAGGGCTGCCTGTTCCTGTCGCACGACAAGCGCGGCTGCGGCATCCATCGCGCATCGCTCGAGCAGGGCTGGGATTTTCACGGCATCAAGCCGTCGATCTGTCGGCTGTTCCCGCTGTCGTACGGCGAGGGCATGATCCTCGTCAGCGACGATTATCACGACTACTCGTGCGCCTATCAGGATGACGCACCGACGCTCTATCGCGTCGCGCGCGACGTGATAGGTGCGCTTTTCGGTGCAGACCTCGTCACGGCGATGGACGCCGCCGAAGCGAAGGTCAACGCACGCAAGCTGCCGATCGTGTCGACGTGAGCCTGCGGAGCTACGGCTTCGCGAGCTCCGCGACCTTCTTCGCGTAGCCCTTGAGCTCGGGCGTCGGGTCCGCGGCGGAACGAATCCGCACGATCGAGCCCGGAGCCTCGACCACGCCCGCGGCCATCGTCCAGCCCGGCGGGACCTGCGGATCGCTCCAGTAGTACAGCCAGCGCGCATCGCGCGGCGCGAGGTTCACGCACCCGTGGCTGCGCTGCCTGCCGAACTGGTCGTGCCAGTAGGCGGTATGGAGCGCGAGGCCTTTCTCGGGGCTGAAGAACTGCGTCCAAGGCACGGTCGCGACCGAGTACGGATCCTCGCCGTTGAGGCCCTTCATGTCGGCCTCGGATTCCTTGAGCCACATGCGATAGACCCCGGTCTCCGTCGGAGTTTCCTTGCCACCGGAGCTGACCATCGTCGCGTACACCGCCTGATCGCCTTCGAACGCGACGAGGATCTGTGCATCGAGATCGACGTCGATCCAGCGCTCTTTGGTACCGAGCGGTGACCTTTGGAGCGATGGCGGCGGCGCGGTCGGCGTGAACACCCGCACGTCGGCGGCGGCCATCCACTCGGTCGGCGAGATCCGGTACGCGAGGGGTTTGCCCTTCGGATCCGCGGCGGTCTCGAGCACGGGCACGAGCGTGCGAGCCGAGAGCTGGCGCACCACACCCGACCCGTTCGATTTCGCCGTGGTCCACGCCTGCAGCATGCCGCCGCGCGGATAGACGAACGCGATCGGCACCGCGAGGCCGGTGTCATCACCGAGGCGATCGCCGATGTACTTCGAAGGCTGGTGCTTCGAGATCGCGGCCGCGAGCACGTACTGGTTGTCCTTCGGCGCGATCTTCCAGTAGGCCTTGCCGTCGACGATCAGCTCTTCGTACTGACGCACGTTGAGCGAGCCGACGATCGGAGCGTCCTCGATCATGTGCGGGGCCTTCGGAAGTGCGGCCACCGGCTCGTCGTCGGTGTCGCTCGGCTCGGTGACCGGGCCTTTCTTCTTCTTGTCGGGCTTCTTTTTTTTCTCGGGCTTTTTCTTCTTCTCGGGCTTCTCGAGCGAGTACGTCATCGAGCTCGGCGCGGTGACCTTGCCGTAGATGCCGGGCACGATCTCGCCACGATCGAGCTGCGGCACTTCCTGACCAAAGGGGGGCTTGATCGAGGCCTTGACGAAGTCGCCACAGATCCAGCCACGCGGTTGGATCTGGATCCACGGCTTGTCGCAGCCCTTGCCCTTCTGGGTCTGGTTCCAGGCGACGCGCGTATCGATCGCGACCGTGCCGATCCGCTTCGCATCGTCCGCGGGCTCGAGCCGGACCCCCACCGTGCGGACCAGCTCGAGCGAATGCGTACCCTCGGGGAAGGCCGGCGGCGCGACCGGGAGGGCGACCTGCGGAGGCACCGCTTCGGGAGCCGCCGAGCCGGGCGCCGGGGCTGGGGGTCCGGCTTCGTGGTGACCGCAGCCGACCGCGACGACCGCGATCAAAACCCCCGTGCGCACGCCGAACGAATAGCACGCCCCCGCCAGCGCGACAGACAGAAACTCCAGCTCGCTGGAGAGCCCGTGCTAGGTTCGCCAACGGATGCGGCTCGGCGAGATGCTGCTGCGCGACGGTCGCTTGACCGAAGCCCAGCTCAAGCAAGCACTGGCAGCGCAAGCGAGAGATGGCGGGCGCCTCGGCACCGTGCTGTTCGAGCACGGCCTCGTCGATCTCGAAGCGTTGACCGTTTACCTCGGGCTCGAGCTCGGGATTCCGATCGCGACCGGCGCGATGCTCGAACGCGCGAAGCGAGCGGCCGTCCGGCTGCTCACCCCTGCGCAGGCGTTCAAGTACAAGGTCGTGCCGTTGGTCGTCCAGGACCGACAGCTGATCGCCGCGGTCGAGGATCCGCACGACTTCGCGACGCTCGAAGCATTGACCCACCAGACCGGCTACCGCGTGCTGCCACGCGTCGCGCCCGAGGTCCGGGTCTACTACTACATCGAGCGCTACTACGGCGTGGCGCGGCCGACCCGGTTCGTGAAGTTTGGCGAGACCCCGCGCGGCGACGAGACCGCCACGGATCCCGCGCTGCCCGCACCGCCACTGCCCGGGCTACCGCCGGTGCCCGCCGCGCCGGTGTCCGCGCCCGGTCCCAGGCCGCGGCTGCGGAGTACGAAGATGGCGCAGATGTTCGACGACTCCGAGTCGCTCGAGCTCGACGCCGAGGACCTCCTCGAGACACTCGACGCCGACGATGCCGCGCCGGCCGAGCGCGCGACCTCGGTGCGCGCTGCGACTCACACGCCGGTCGCGCTCGAGGCGCCCGCGGTCGGGCCCGAGCCGGCGCCGCTCGCCGCCGACGATGCGCTCGCCGCACTCGCGACGGTCACCGATCGCGACGCGATGATCGAAGCGTTGCTCGGCTATGCGCGGAGCGCGTTCACGGGTGCGGTCCTGTTCACCGTCCGCGATCAGATGGCGTTCGGGTGGAAGGCGGTCGGCGAGTTGCCCGGTCGCGCCTACGTCGAGCACCTGTTGATCCCACTCGAGGCGCCGTCGATCGTCCAGGCGGCGATCGCGTCGGAGTCAGGCGTGTTCCACGGCGAGGTCCCACCGTCGACGGTGAACTCGTATCTCTACAAGACGCTCGGCATCGGCGAACCGAAGTACGCGACCGCCGGCGTGATCATGATCGGCAGGCGCGTGGTGAACGTGCTCTACGGTCATGGTGGCGAGCTCACCCCGGATCGGATCGAGGAGCTCCGCCAGGTCTGCTCGGTGACCGCCGAGGCCTACGCGCGGCTGATCGCGGTCCGCAAGCGAAGCCACTCCGCCTAGCGAAGTCGCCCTACCGGAGCGCTCCGCTCAGAGGTGGATCGAGCCCTGGGTCGCGCTCGGAGCGTGGCAGCTGCTCGAGTTGCAGTTACCGCCGCCCGCGACGAGCCCACTCGACATCATCTGGATCGTCGGGCACAGCGTGGCGTTCGTGTTCGTGACCACCGTGTTGCTCGGCGCGGGCGCGAGGCCTTCTTCGATGAAGAAGTTACCGTCCATGTCGGAGAGCATGCGGATGGTCTTGCCACCCGAGTAGACGATGATCGTCGCGGCCGGCATGATCGTCGTGAGCTCCGCCTGGGACTTGTAGACCGTGCCGGCGTACGCATAGGCCGGCCCGCCCGGAGCCATCGCGCTGTTGTGACAGCCCGTGGCGCTCATGCAACCCATGCCGGCGTTCGACGTACCGCCAGCCGTATGCATGTGGCTACCACGCGGGGTCAGCCCGGCGCTGCCGCAGTTCGATCCGGAGCCCGCGTCGTCACCACCGCCGCCGCTATCGCCGGTCGCGTGTTGGAGCACGGTGCCGACGTCGCAAGCCGCGAACATCAAGGTACAGAGGACGACGATTCGACTCATAAAACCCCGGGAAATCATCAGGTGTACGAACGACTGATGCAAGGCGGATGACCAAGATGCGCAAGCCGGATGCACATCGCAAAACGTCCACGATTACCTCTACCTACAAACGGCAAGGAGGCTCCGTACTGAGGTTCAGCGAGACTCCACTCCCCACGTCGAGAACGAGTGTCCCCACAGCTCGGTGGTTGCCGCTCGCGCCGGTTCTCATCGCGCGATCTTTATCACTCCGGTTTGATCACTCAGTTTTGGTGAGGGTCGCGAGCTCGGCGAGCAGCAGCGCGTTCTCCGCGGCGGTGCCGACCGTGATCCGCAGGCAGCCTGCGAGCGGTCCGCCGGCAGGGTGGCCAGGAGCGCCGGGGTGATCGAAGTTGCGGACGACGACGCCACGGTCTGCGAGCCCTTGCCAGATCTTCGCAGCGCGCCCCGCTCCGAAGCGGACGAGCACGAGGTTCGCGGCGCTCGCGAACACCTCGGTGCTCGGCAACGCGGCGAGGTCCGCCGCGAGCTTCGGCCGCGCAGCGACGACCTCGGCCGCGCGGGCGAGGGACCACGGCGCGGCTTCGCGCAACGCGAATGCAGCCGCGGCTTGATCGAGCGAGCTCAGGTTGTACGGCGGGCGAACTTTCTCGAGGACGTCGCAGATCGCGGGCGCGCTGATCGTGAAGCCGACCCGCAGCCCGGCCATGCCGACCTTCGACAGCGTGCGCATGATGACGAGGTTCGGATGCTCCGCGAGGTGCGGCAACGCGGTCTGGTCGCTGTAGGCGACATACGCTTCGTCGGACACGATCACCGTATCGCGGTGGCGTGCGGCGAGCTCGAGCGCGAAGTCCATCCGCCACAGCGTGCCGGTCGGATTGTTCGGCAGCGCGAGGAACACGATGCTCGGGCGGTGCTCGGTGATCGCGCGCTCGAAGGCAGCCTCGTCCAGCTCGAAGTTGCGGTCGAGCGGCACCTCGATCGCGGGGATGCCGCGCGCGATCGACGCGAGCTTGTAGTAGACGAATGTCGGGACGGGATAGAGGATCGGGCCTGCGAACGCGGCGCACAACATCGCGATCAGCTCGTCGGAGCCATTGCCGAACACGAGCTGTTCACCCGAGATTCCGTGCTGCGCGGCGACGAGATCGCGCACCACCTTCGCGCGCGGATCGGGATAGCGCTCGAGTGGAACCTCGGCGAGGGCCGCGCCGAGCGCCATGCGAAGCTCGATCGGCCACGCGTACGGCAGCTCGTTCGCATCGAGCTTCGCGCGGATCTGGGGCGGCTGCGGCACGTGATATGCGGACGAGCCACGTAGGGCCTGCGGCACGCGCTCGAGGAGCGGCCCCAGGCTCACGACTGCTTCCGTATCAGCGCGGAGCGACCGTGAGCATCGAGTCCTTCCACCGCCGCGAGCGTGCCGATCGCATCTGCATGGGCCTTCGCGGCGGCTTCGCTGTACTCGATCAACGACGTGCGCTTTCGAAAATCGTGGACGCCGAGCGGCGAGGCGTAGCGCGCGGCCCCACCGGTAGGCAGCACGTGATTGCCGCCAGCGAGGTAATCGCCCGCGGCCTCCGACGACCATTCGCCGATGAAGATCGCACCTGCGGTCGTGCATCGCGACGCGACCTCGCGCGCATCGGCGAGCTGGAGCTCGAGATGCTCGGGCGCCCACGTGTTCGCGAACGCGATCGCGTCATCGATCGAAGCGACGATCACGGCCGCACCGTGATGCGTGATCGCGTGCTCCGCGATCGCCTTGCGCGGTAGATTTGCGAGCTGGCGCACGAGCTCGGCATCGACCGCGGTCGCGAGCTCCGCGCTGGTCGTGACCAGCACGGCGCGTGCGGACCGATCGTGTTCTGCTTGTGCGAGCAGATCCGCCGCGAGCCACGCTGGTTTCGCGGCAGCATCGGCGATGATCAACACCTCGGAGGGGCCGGCGATCGAATCGATATCGACCTCACCGTAGACCTGGCGCTTCGCGGAGGCGACCCACGCATTGCCGGGGCCGACGATCTTGTCGACGCGCGGCACGCTCGCCGTGCCGTACGCGAGCGCGCCGATCGCCTGAGCACCACCGAGCTCGAAGACGCGATCGACCCCGGCGAGCTTCGCCGCGAGCATCGCCTCGGCCGAGGCACCTGGCGTCACCATCACGACCTCGCGCACACCGGCGACCTTCGCGGGGATCGCGGTCATCAGCACGCTCGAGGGATAGAGCGCGGTGCCGCCCGGGACATAGAGGCCGGCACGCGCGAGTGGCGTGACGCGTAGCTCGAGGCGCACGCCGTCGAGCTCGAGATCGAGATCTGGTTCGATCTGGCGCTCGTGAAACGCGCGGATCCGTTTGGCCGCGAGCTCGAGTGCGGCGCGCACGGGGGCGGCAACCTGCGCGGCGAGGGCGTCCCAGCGGGCACGGTCGACCTCGTACGGTGGCTCGCGCTTGTCGAACCTCCGGGTGTACTCGGCGACCGCCTCGTCACCGCGGGTCCGCACGGCCTCGAGGATCTCGGCGACCGCGTCGTCGACGCCGTCTTCGAAGCGAGTAGTGCGGTCGAGCATCGCCGTCGCTTCCGGCGAGCCTGCACGAACCTGCCGGAGCATCATTCGTCGTCGTCTTTCGATTTTTTGTCTTTCGCGGCCGGAATCTTGGTCTTCTTCGGGTCGTACTTGTCCATGTCCGGTTTCGGATTGGACTCGTCGTATTTCTCTTTCACTTGCTGCTTCGATGCCGCATCCGGGCCGGCCGGTAGCGGGCCCTCGAGCGCGCCACCCGGGAGGGTCGAGGGATAGCGGTCCGCGTAGCTGCCGACGACCTCCTTGGGCACGTTCTCGCGGTTCCGACCGCCGACCTTGACGACGTGCTTCTTCGCCGCCCAGAGCACCCACGACTCGCCGTGGCCGTTGATCGTGAGAGTCCGGGCGCCGCCGATCTTGTCCTCTTCGACCTGATAGCCCTGCTCCGCCGCGAGACGGCGTGCCAGCTTCACGGTCTCGCGCAGGACGCCGTCGTCCTTCTCGTAGCGCGTGACAAAGACGTTGACGACGTCCTTGTCCTCGATCTTGCCCCGCTTCTCGGCAGCGTCGGCGATGTAACTGGCGGTGAACGCCTCGGCCTTGTTGTTCTCGACCCAGACCTCGACGTCGAGGACCGGCTGGAACCGGCGGAAATGCCACGCCCCGAGGTCGGCCTCGACGACGCCTCGCGCGGGTTGAGGCGGGTGGCCGCCGCACCCCATGCCGGCCATGCCGGCCGTGCCGGCGAGCGTGATCGTTACGGCAATACCGAGCCAGATCCGGTTCGCGGGCACAGGTTTATCGTAGCGCGTTCCATCGTTGACAGCGGAGGGCCGTCGCTGAATAGTCCCGCCACATCTATGGCCAGCTATCTGTTCTCGTCCGAATCCGTCACCGAAGGTCACCCTGACAAATTGTGTGACGCCGTCTCCGACAGCGTCCTCGATGCGTGCCTCGCGGCTGACCCGTACAGCCGCGTCGCGTGCGAGACCGTCGCGAAGACCGGATTCGTCCTGGTGGCTGGCGAAATCACCACGAAGGCGCACCTCGATTTTCAGAAGATCGTCCGCACCGCGGTGCGCGAGATCGGCTTCACGAGCTCCGAGATGGGCTTCGATGCGACAACGTGCGCGGTGATGACCGCGGTCGAGCATCAGTCGCCTGACATCGCGCAGGGCGTCGATCGCGGCGATCCGGCGAAGCAGGGCGCGGGCGATCAAGGCCTGATGTTCGGCTACGCCTGCGACGAGACCAAGGAGCTGATGCCGCTGCCGATCCAGATGGCGCACCAGCTCGCGTACAAGCTCGCGCAGGTCCGTAAGAACGAGACCAAGGGTGTCACCTGGCTCCGTCCCGACGGCAAGACCCAGGTCTCGATCCGCTATGAAGATGGCGAACCGACCGGCGTCGAGGCGATCGTTGTCTCGACCCAGCACGACGACAACGTCAAGACCAAGGTCATCGAAGAGATGATCCGCGAGCTCGTGATCAAGCCGATCGTTCCGGCAAAGCTGATCTCGAACAAGACGAAGATCCACGTCAACCCGACCGGGCGCTTCGTCATCGGTGGCCCGCAGGGCGACTGCGGCCTCACCGGCCGCAAGATCATCGTCGACACCTACGGCGGCTA
>JANXOP010000019.1 GCA_025357755.1 Kofleriaceae bacterium
GGGTGCGCCGGGTGCGCCGGCGACTGGACCACCGGGACCGGCTGCGACTCCGAGGCCACGACCTCGATATCGATGGCGTGGAGCTGCTGCGTCATGTTCGCGTTGATCGCGCCGACTGCGCCGACGACGGGCACGGGTGGATTCGTCGGTTTGGTGACCGTGCGCGGCGCGCCGAGCGGCGGTGGCTGGGTCACTGGCTTGGGATGGAGCACGACCGGGCTGTCGGCGCGCCCTGCCCTGACCTCCTCGAGATCGTCCTCGGAGAGTGCGACGGTCTGCAGCCGCTCGCGCGTCGGCTTCGGTGCGCGCGACGGCGCGAGAGCCGGCTCGGCGTACCGCGCATACGCGCTCTCGTCGGAGCGATCCGCACGCGGCTTGCGATCATCCGCTGCGGGATCGGTCGCGTGATCGTCGATGATCACGCTCGGCATCGCCGTGTGCTCCGAGGTTTCGAGCGAATCGTCTCCGGTATCGACGCTGATCTCGACGTCGTTCTCCGAGCTCGGGCGCTCCGGCGGCGGTAGCGAGATGCCGGGCGAGGACACGCGATCCATCCGCATCGTCTGGCCGGCGTTCTCCGAGAGTCCGAGGGCCTCGAGATCGACGGCGCTCATCTCGCGGGTCTGCGTCTCGAAATCGACGACCACGCTATCGTGGATCGCCGTCGAGCCGAGCGGCGGATCGATCACGGTGGGCGCGGCCTCGGGAGCGATCGGTCCCGATTCATAATCCTCGTCGACCGGATGCGGGACCGGGCCCGAGGCGTCGTTCGAGAAGCTGTACGCGATCGACATCGCGAGCGCCGGATCCTCGGGCCGAGGTGCCGGCGGTGCGGTCGGCGCACGCGTGCGCGGCACGTTGTCGCTCGGCACGCGCAGGCTGCCACCGCGACGGCGACGGCGGCGGCGTTCCGCGGTCGTCATGCCGACTTCGAGGTCGGCGGCAGGATCCTCGTCGCGTTTGCTCACGAGATTTCTCCCAGCCGCTCGCCGAAGCGCACGGTTTGACCAACTTCCGCCACCCCCGAGGCGAGCTCGACGACGCCGGGCTCGAAGCACATCACGACCGTAGAGCCCAGGCGGAACGCACCGAGCTCGTCGCCCCGCTTCACCGTCGTATCGAGCTCGATCCGGCGGAGCTCGCCGGCGTGGCGCCACACCACAGAATCTTCGGCGTGCGCGAGCCGCATGTTGCCGACGCCGACGGCCGCGACCATCACGACCGCGACCATGCCGAGGCGTGGCGCTTCGAGCCAGATCACGACGCGCTCGTTGCGCGCGAGCAAGTTTGCACGGCGCGCGGTGACCTTCGTGTTGACCGGCCACAGATCGCCAGGGACGTAGTCGTATGCGACCAGGCGCGCGTCGACCGGCGCATGGACGCGATGGTAGTCGCGCGGCGACAGGTAGATCGTCGCGTACGGGCCATCGACGAGACGCTCCGCCAGCACGGGATCGACGACGAGATCCTCGAGCCGATAATTCAAGCCCTTGGCCTGGATCAGCTCGCCGCCGGTGGCCTTGCCACGCGCGGCCACCACCCCGTCGCACGGCGAGATCACGACGGATTCATTGGGATCGATCGGGCGCGCGCCCGGTCGCAGCTTGCGCGCGAAGAAGTCGCCGAACGTGTCGTACTCCGCGAGATCGAGCTCGGTCTCGCCGAGGTTCGCGCCGACGGCCCGCGCGAACGCGCGATACGCGGGCGAGCGCAAGACGTTCGGAACGCGTGCACGCGCCCCGAGGCCGACCAGCTGCGACCACGCCGAGAACGGCGCGACCGGACCGGACGGCGCGATACGTGCGCCCGGGTGAACATGACCCGGCTGGCCCGACTGGAACGATGGTCCTGGCTTACGGAATTCCACGCGGGTGACTCGGCGGTGTGAAGGCGCTATCAGCTCACCTTCTGCCCCTGTCCTTACGATTCTGCCAGGGGTGCCGCCGAGTTACAAGTTGGCTGGCGTGGACCTCGCGGTCTGGTCAACGGTCGAGAGCGCTCGATGGCGGGGCTGGAATTCCGACAGAACCGGCTGCAGTGGCACGTGATCCGGCTCGTTATCGCTGTTGCAGGCGGTCCACGCGTCGAAGAGACCGTTGCAGAACACATCTCCCTTCATCAGGTGTAGCCACCGTGAACTTAGATCGCGTCTTCACCGGTCTCGCCGGTGCGGATGCGGATGACCTCGTCGACGGGCAGGATGAAGATCTTGCCGTCGCCGATCTTTCCGGTTCGCGCGGCCTCGGTGATCACGTTGACCACCTGCTGCACGTTGTCGTTCGTCACGATGATCTCGACCTTGACCTTGGGGACGAAGTCCACGACGTACGCCGAGCCTCGGTACACTTCCTTCTTGCCGCCGGTACGGCCGAAGCCTTTGACCTCGGTGACCGTCATGCCGTGGACCCCGATCTCCGCGAGGCGCTCTTTCACTTCATCCAGCTTGAACGGCTTGATGATGGCCTCCACTTTCTTCATGAAATGGAGATACCCGATCGGATGTTTCCAGCTCGTTTCGCGCGGCCGAAACTTAGAGCTCGTGCATCACTCGCGCATCTTTGACCGGAACGAATCGATACGCTTTGCGAGCTCGTCTAGCGAGCTGTCGTTCTGGTGATACTGCACGTACATCGCGAGGTCGCCCCACTCTCCGTCGAGCCGGCCGCCGTTCTTCGTCTTGTACGTGTCGTACTCCCGCTTGACCGCAGACATCTTCGCGGCGACGGCCTCGCGCGAGAGGCCCGTCGACTTCGTGGCGCTCGGGCTCTCGGCCACGGTCTTCTTGGGGGGCTTGATGCCGTGCGAGCCCGAGTGCTTCACCGGAGGCTTCGCCGGATCGTCGATCGTGATCTCGGGTTTTGTCGGATCGGTCGCGCTGCCTTCATGCGACGGCTGGGTGACGGGTTGCGCGACCGTGGGCTGCGTCGGCTCGGGAGGCAACGATTCGACGGTGACGTGCTGCGGTGCCGGCTTCGCGACGGGGGGGGGGGGCGCGGTGTGGTTCGTCCCTCGCGTCGTCGCGAACACCACGACCGCGATCACGAGCGCCGTCGCACCCGCGAGAAGCGCGAGCGTGTGCTTCTTTTTTGCGGGCGCCGGTGCCATCGCCCCTGCGGAGAACAGGTCAGGCGTGACGTCCGGCACGGCGCCGGTCCCATCGGCGAGTCCGAGCTCGACCGTCTGGATCGCGGTGGTCGGAATCGCCGGAGGCATCGGCGGTTGCTGCGGCAGTAAGTCGGTCGCCGCGGTCGCTTCGCGCGGGGGCGGTTGCACGGTCGGCATGCGCGCCCGCGCCGGGATCACGGGCGGTAGCGGCACGCCATCGGCGGGTGCCTGCAGCGGTAGGTTCGCGAAAGCGAAGCTGACCGTGGTGCCGGTCTGGGTCGTCAGCTGATCTTGAAAATCCTCCATGTGGACCTTCGCGATGCGCTCGTGCAGCTCGCGCTGGCCGGTCATCTCCTCGGAGAACAGGTCGCGCATGTAGCTGCCGAGCTGATCGGTCGAGATCGTGGGGTTCACGCCGACGAGGCACTGCTGGATCGAATCGCGGAACTCCGCGGCGGTCTGATAGCGGTCTTCGGCCTTGGGCCGTAGCGCGGTCGCGACGAGGTCGTCGTATGGCGCGAGCTGCGGTGCGATTTCAGAGGGCAGCATGTGCTCGCCCTTCGCGACCTTCTTCGCGAGCGCGCGGTAATCGGGCTCCGGGCCGGCCTCGTACAGGCGCTTGCTCGTGAGCAGCTCGAACAACACGACGCCTGCCGCGTAGATATCGGTGCGATGGTCGACGATGCCACCGCGGATCAGCTGCTCTGGCGCCATGTAGCCAAACTTGCCAAAGCCCATCTTCGGATCGGTCGCGGTGCCACGGATCGCCGACTTCGCGATGCCGAAATCGATCACCTTGGTCTCGCCTTCGAACGAGACCAGGACGTTCGGCGGCGAGATGTCGCAGTGGACGAGGTTGAGCGAGGACCCGTCGTTGCTCGTACGCCGGTGCGCATACGCGAGCCCGTTCGCGAGCTCGCGGCCGACGAACAGCGCGAGGTCGACCGGGAACCGCTGCCTGCGCTGGCCGAGCAGGCCGAGCGTCCGGCGGAGGTCGCGCCCCTCGACGAACTCGAGCGCGAGGAAGTACTCGTCGTCGACGCGACCGACCTCGAAGACCTGCGCGATGTTGACGTGCTGGAGCTTGATCGCGACCTGCGCTTCGTCGACGAAGCGCGAGATGAACTGTGC
>JANXOP010000024.1 GCA_025357755.1 Kofleriaceae bacterium
TCAGGGTCTTCTTCACTTACTTGTCTCCCGCGAGGATGACCGGCTGACGCGCGACCTGGCCCATGGCGCCGATCGAGCCGCGCAGCTCCTTGTACTGGGTGGTATCGATGAACCGGCTCTTGAGCTGGAACGAGCGGTGGCACTTCACCGTCGTCGCATCGGCCTTCGCGCATGAAGCGACGAGGTTCGAGGCCTTGCTCGAGGCCTTCGCATCGTTGGGTAGCGCGAGTACGTTGGTGCCGGCCGGCAGCGTGATCGTCTCGTCCTGGTCGTACTGGAACGTGACGTGCGCGTCGAGACCGTACTTGCGGTTCGGATCGGAACCGAGGAGTTGCGGCAGGAGGTTCTCGACGAGGCCGAGCGCCCCCGACGTCACGACCGAGCGCAGCAACTTGTAATCGCCGGTCTTCGGCGCCGCGTTCGGCACCTTGATCTCGACGTTGACCTCCATCGGCGTGAACAGCGCGAGCGCGCTCGTGATCTCGAACGAGACGAGCTGCGCGTCGGGTAGCGCGTGGTGGAGCATCGTCTCGAGCATCTCTTGCTGCTGGTCGTGGCTCATCGCCGCACCGACACCGCGCACGACGAGATCGAACATGCCCTTGGTCTCGAGCTTGATCTTCGAGCTCATCGAGCCATCCGCGCTGATGATCGTGGTCGCCGTCGCGTGGCCGAGGTTCGCACCTGGATCGAGCGCCGGGGTCTGCGAGAGGTTCTCGCCTTCGACGCGCGCGACGAGCGTGCTCTGCTCGGCTTCGTATCCGGGCAGCAGCGACGTGTTGTTCTTCGCGGTCGGGTCGATATAGGTGTAGCCGCCACCGGGCACAGCGATCGCGACGATCGCGTGGTTGAAGCCGTCGTACGCGATCTTGTCGAGCACGGGGTCACCCATGTTCGTGATCACGGGATAGGCATCGATGCCGCTCTCGCGAAGCATCGAGGTCAAGAGGATCGAGACATCGCGACAGACGCCCCAGCGCGATGTGAAGGTCTCGCTCGCCTTGCGCGGCGTATAGCCGGTGCGCGGGCCCACGCCGAGGCCGCGATAGCGAATGTCCTGCGCGACGAAATCGTAGAGCGCCTTGATCTTGTCGTCGTTGGTCTTTGCACCTTTGGTCAGCTCTTTGACCTTCGCCTTGATCTCGGGCGTGGCCTCGAGCTGCGGCGCGGTGAGCTTGCCCCACCAGGTGGAGAAGTGTTGCCAGCTCGGATCGGTCGTGACCACGAGCGTCGGCACTTCGCGCGAGAAGTTCATCGCCGGCTCGGGCACGAACTGCGGGACGTTCTTGACCGTCCAACCGTAGTGCAGGCGATCGCCGACCTTGGACTTCGTCGCCGCGATCGGGCTGCCCCGCTCGCCGTGATAGACCTGCGACGTCAGCGGCATCGTCGCCGGACCGTCGACGAGATAGCTCGCCTCGAGCATCGGCTCGGTGTTCTGAAAGCCGAAGATGTCGTTGAAGTAGTTCATCCGCGTCGGCGTGAGGCGGGTCAGCTTGTACGCGAGATCGACGACGTCACCGACCGCGAGGTTCGGGAACGTGACCTTGAGGGCGCGACCGTTCGGGTCGTAGATGTTCGCCTCGCCGGATTGCTCGACGTCCTGGATCGATTTCGGATCGACGGTGATCACCTTGCCGTCGGCCTTCACGACCTGCGCGGACAAGACCTCCATCTTCTCGGCGTCCTTCGCGTAATAAAGCGAGGTCGACGCCGCTTCGGTCTTGCCGGTCGGCGTGAGCACGAGCCGGGCCTGGTGCATCGTGTTCGTGAACTGACCGTCGGGCTGGTACACGACCGCCTGATCGGAGATCACGGTGACCGCGTTCGCGCTCGGATACTGAGATGCCTTGACTCGCTTCAGCGCTTCCGTGATTTGCGGGTCGACCTCCGCAAAGGCGGAAGTCCCCATCACTCCCAGTACCAGCGTCGCGAACCAGATCCTGTGTTTCGTCATGCAAGCCTCCTCAGGTGGTCTAGCTGTAACCGCTAGCCCCGAGGTGTGCACCCAAAACCCGCTCGCAATGCATGCGATTCACGGGTCTCGCGCGACGAAAGACACCGTCGCAGTGGCGTCGCACCCGGTCGCGCCAACCGCCCGCAGCCGTGATATTAGATCCGCAAATGCTCAAGCGTCCGAAGATCGCAATCATCGGTGCCGGCGGTAACGTCGGTGCTGCCGTCGCTCAGTGGGCCGCTCAAAAAGAGCTCGGCGACCTCGTGCTCATCGACCTCAAGGCCGGTCCGGCCGAGGGTCGCGCGCTCGATCTCACCCAGTGCTCGCCGTGGGAAGGCTTCAACAACACCTCGTTCCTCGCGACCGACAAGTTCGAAGCGATGCAGGATGCCGACGTCGTCGTGATGACGGCCGGCGTACCGCGCAAGCCCGGCCAGTCGCGCGAAGAGCTGATCAACGTCAACGCAGGCATCGTCAAGAGCATCTGCGGCGACATCAAGAAGTACGCGCCGAACGCCGTCCTCGTCGTCGTGTCGAACCCGCTCGACGCGATGGTGTTCGTCGCGAAGCAGATCACGGGCTTCCCGCGCGAGCGCGTCATCGGTTCGGCCGGCGTGCTCGATAGCGCCCGCTTCCGCACCTACCTCGCGCTCGCCGCGAAGGTCTCGGTCGAGGACGTCCAGGGCATCGTGCTCGGCGCCCACACCGACAAGGACATGGTCCCGGTCGTCTCGACGGCGATGATCGGTAACGTGCCGGTCACCAAGTTCCTCGACGCCGCGAAGATCACCGAAGTCGTCGAGAACACCAAGAAGGGTGGCGCGACGCTCACCGGCCTCATCGGTACGAGCGCGTGGCTCGCCCCCGGCGCCGGCACCGCACTGATGGTCGAAGCGATCGTTCGCAACCAGGGCCGCGTCCTCCCCTGCTCGGTGGAGCTCGCCGGCGAGTTCGGCGTCACCGGCGCCTTCCTCGGCGTGCCGGTCAAGCTCACGAGCGCGGGCGCCGTCTCGGTTCACGAGTTCGATCTGTCGGCCTCCGAGAAGGAAGCGTTCGGCAAGGCCCACGCTGCCAACAAAGAGCTCATGGAAATCGCTCGCGGTTTCCTCGTCTGATCTACTTCAGAGCTATCGCGGTGGGCGGTCGTGCGTGCCGACGGTCGAGATCGCTCAGGTGCTCGCGCAGAACGAACACTCTGCGAGAAGCGCGCACGGTCGCGACGAGCGCGATGCCGACGATCGGCACCAGAATTCGCAGGCCCCGTGCGACGAAGACTTCGGCGCGCAGGCTCCCGTCGACGAACGCATAGAGGCTGCCACCGACGAGGAGTGCGTCGACGACCACCATGAACCAGAACATGTGACGGTGGCGCGAGAGCTCTTCGTTCAGCTCTTCGCGAATGTTCGCGTAGTCCTTGCGGAGCTCGAAGCCGCAGCCATCGCAGCTCCAGGCTTCGTCATCGAGAGGCAACTGACACTTCGGACACGCCAGACCCGCCATGACCACATGGTAGATCGGCTGACAGAAATACACGACGCGATCGGTCCCGAGACTCCGAGAGCGTCGCGACCCGCTTACGCGCCGAGCTTGGTCTTCAAGTTCGCATCGAGCGCGTCGAGGAACGCCTCGGTCGTCAGGTGGGCCTGGTTCGGGCCGATCAGGACCGCGAGGTCCTTGGTCATCTTGCCGGACTCGACGGTCTCGACGCAGACCTTCTCGAGCGCGTCCGCGAACTTCACGACCTCGGGCGTACCATCGAACTCGCCGCGGTACTTGAGGCCCTGGGTCCACGCGAAGATCGAGGCGATCGGATTCGTAGAGGTCGGGCGCCCCTTCTGGTGCTCGCGATAGTGACGCGTGACCGTGCCGTGCGCGGCCTCGGCCTCGACGGTCTTGCCATCGGGGGTGAGGAGGACCGACGTCATGAGGCCGAGCGAGCCGAAGCCCTGCGCGACGGTGTCCGACTGGACATCGCCATCGTAGTTCTTGCAGGCCCAGACGAAGCCGCCTTCCCACTTGAGGGCCGCGGCGACCATGTCGTCGATCAGACGGTGCTCGTACGTGAGCTTGGCCGCTTCGAACTTGGCCTTGAACTCTTCGTCGTAGACCTTCTGGAACAGATCCTTGAACCGACCATCGTACTTCTTGAGGATGGTGTTCTTCGTCGAGAGGTAGACCGGCCAACCGCGGTTGAGGCCGTAGGTGAGCGAGCTGCGCGCGAACCCGATGATCGAGTCGTCGAGGTTGTACATGCCCATCGCGACGCCCGAGGCCTGGAAGTCGTAGACCTTGTGCTCGATCGGCTTGCCGCCATCCTTCGGCGTGAAGGTCATCGTGAGAGTGCCCGCGCCGGGAACGAGGAAATCGGTCGCGCGATACTGATCGCCGAAGGCGTGGCGGCCGATCACGATCGGCTTGGTCCAGCCGGGGACGAGCCGCGGCACGTTCTTGCAGATAATCGGCTCGCGGAAGATGGTGCCACCGATGATGTTGCGGATCGTCCCGTTGGGGGACTTCCACATCTCTTTCAAGTTGAACTCTTTGACGCGCGCTTCGTCGGGCGTGATCGTCGCGCACTTCACGGCGACGCCGTACTGCTTCGTGGCGTTCGCCGAATCGACAGTCACCTGGTCGTTCGTCTGATCGCGATGCTCGACGCCGAGATCGAAGTACTTCAGATCGATCTCGAGGTACGGGAGGATCAGCTTGTCCTTGATGAACTTCCAGATGATGCGGGTCATCTCGTCGCCGTCCATCTCGACGACGGGGTTCTTCACCTTGATCTTTGGCATTGCGAAGCGGGTTGTATCACTGTCGCCGCGCCAAGACGACCGCCGAGGCAGCGACGAGCGCGAGCACGAACCAGCTCGCCACGCCGCCGGTCGCCGAGCAGCCACCCGCAGCCTCCGGGGTCATCTCGGCCGGATTGTTTGAACCTGCATCGTCGGCCGGCGCATCGCACGTCGAACGCATGATCTTGCGGCCGCTGACCCGTTCGATCCAGGCGGCGACGCGGTCCGCGCGGACGTAGATGCCACCGCCACCGCACGGCTCGGCCGAGGTCCCGACCCCGCGCGAGACGACGCCGATCAACGCGTCCTCGAGATAGATCGGGCCTCCGGAGTCGCCAAAGCACGAGTCCTTACCCGCGCCGCCCGCGACGAACTCGCCATTCGGAGCGACCTTCGGCGCGCACGCTGGATCGCTCGTGCAGCTCGGATCGCTGACGGTGAGGGTGGCTTGGTGGAGCTTCGAGTTGTCGCCCGTGCCGGCGGCATCCGTGAGCCCGAACCCGACGAGCTTGACGCTCGCACCGGCATCGAGGTGCTTCGCGGTGCACGCCGCCGCGATCGGACGAGGCTTCGCCTTGCTCTCGTGCTCGAGGACGAGCACGCCCACATCGAACTCGCTCTCCCACGATGGGTACGCGGTCGCGGACTTCACCGCGATCACTTCGCCGGTCGACTTCGTGTAGTCGATGCTGCCGAGCAGGACCTCCTTGGGATCGGTCTCGATGCAGTGTCCAGCGGTGAGCACGACGTCCGGCGCGATCAACGTGCCCGTACACAACGCCATCGGCGCGATCACGAGCGCGACATCGGGATACGCGCCCGCCGGGACCGACGTGCCTCCGACGACCGGAGCCGGCGTGGCCGCGAACGCGGCGGTGGAGGTGAACAGGAGGGTGCTAAGAAATAGATTCCGCATGGCACCGCCTTCAGCAACCGGCTTGCCACAACGCGCACGTGTGATTTCAAGCAACTGGCGTCGTCTCGTCCGAGCCACGGCCAGCTGTGTCCGACCTCCGTCGGACAGTCGGACTACCGGCGGCGCCGCCGACGGAGCAACACCGCGAGCGGCGCGAGCGCGAGGCTCGGAGAAGAGGCTGCGCAACCGCCGGTGTCTGTGCCTGCACCGGCACTGCTCGAACCGGAATCCGAACCGTCACTCGACGGCTGCGCAGCACAAGCGTCTTTCGTGATCGTCGTCCCGGCGGTCGCTTCGAGCCAGTCGACGATCTTGTCGGTGCGCACGTAGATGGCACCGCCGCCGCACGCGCTCGACGAGCCATCGACGCCGCGCGAGACCGCGCCGATCAACACCTGGCCGAACGCGGTATCGAGATAGACCGGACCACCGGAGTCGCCGAAGCACGAATCGGTACCGGCGCCACCGGCGACGAACTCGCCACCCGGCGCGATCGCAGGCGCGCAGCCGAGCACCTTCGAGCAATCGGGATCGCGCACGCTCGCCATCGCCTCGTGCAGCTTCGTATTGCCACCAGAACCCGCCTCGGTCGTGAGGCCGAAGCCGACGAGATGAACTTGCGATGCTGCCGCGAACGTCGAGAACGTGCACGTGGTGCCGACCGCTCGCGATGCGATGCCGGTGATCGGCGTCGCGAGTACGATCACGCTGACATCGTACGTGTCCTCCCAATCGGGATACGCGGTGACCGATTTGATCTTCGCGCGCGTGCCACCATGGCTCGCGTAATCGATCGTGTTCGCGATGACCTCCTGTGCTTCGAGCTCGGCGCAATGACCGGCCGTGATCACCACGGTAGGCGCGATCAACGTGCCGGTGCACGTGCCCTTCGTGCCGATCACGGCGACCGCATCGGGCCACTTTCCACTCGGCACCGTCGAGCCACCGACAACAGGCGCGGTACCCGCGTAGACGGTCGTCGTCGCGACGAGGAGGAGCCAGACCGAACGCACGTGGATGGTTGCTCAGCAAGGTGCGTGCCTCGCCTCGCGACGAGCCATCGTGCGCGAGTCCGCATGCCGCGGTCAGGCATCTGCTCGCGGTGTGCAACGCAGTGCGCTAGTTTCCACCGAGCCGGCGTCACGTCGGGCACGGCGATCTACAAAAACGCGACACCGGCAAGTCCGGTCGCCGCACGGCGGTCATTCGCGCAGCGACCTCGCGAGTGCGCTCAGGACACGCCGGCATCTCGGACAGGTATCGATGTGCTGTTCGAGCACGCCACTCGGCGTCGGCGCGAGCCGGCGGGCCAGAAACAAGGTGACCGTGGTCTCGTCGAGACAGTTCGTGGTATCACGCGCTGCTTGCTCGCCGACGCGCGACATATCGTGGACTCCCGGTTGGTGGGCCTACTCGAGCGCGCGCGGCTAGCGTGGCCGGAGCTGATGGTGACGGATGAAGCGTTTGCCGCAGCGGTGACGAGTGCGGTCGGCGACGCGCCCGATGTGGGTGCCGCGATCGACGAGCTCGCGATCGAAGACCTGTATCTCGCGCAGGCGTGCGCGACAGGCGCGACCCCTGCCCTCGCTGCTTTCGGGGTGATGTGCGATGCCGCGCTTCGCGCCGGGCTGCGCCAGATGAACCTCGCGGACGACGTCATCGACGATGTCCTGCACGAGGTCAAGACCAAGCTGTTCGTTGCGAGCCCGGGCGCGCCGAAGATCACGACCTATTCCGGCCGCGCGGCGTTGAAGAGCTGGACGCGCACCGTGGCGACGCGGATCGCCGTCGATCGGCTGCGCGCGCGCGAGGCGACGACGTCCGAAGACGACGTGCTCGAACACCTCGCCGATTCGGCCGATAATCCCGAGCTCGCGCATCTTCGCGCTCGCTACACGACCGAGCTCAAGCTCGCCTTCGAAGCCGCGCTCGCGACGCTCGATGTTCGCGAGCGCAACGTGCTCCGTCACCACTTCATCGATCGGCTGACGCTCGACGAGGTCGGTGCTCTCTATGGGGTCCACAAGGCCACCGCCTCTCGCTGGTTGGAAGCGGCGCGCACCGCGCTCTCGAAGCGGACACGCGCGCACTTCCAGGGCACGGTCCAGGTGATGCCGAGCGAGCTCGAGAGCATCATGCGGCTGGTCCAGAGCCACGTCGATCTCAGCCTCAGCCGCGTGCTCGCCTAGAACTCGTCGCTGGCGTAGCAGTCGATGGTCTCGCCATCGTCACCGCAGAAGTCGCCGCCGATCGCATCACTCGAACAATCGAGCACCCACCATTCGCCGCCGGCGCACACGGCGATGTTGGTTGCAGAATCGCACCACGCGAGACCTTCCGTCGAGGAATCACAGGTGATGCCATCGTAGGTCGCACCGCTATCAGTGCCCTTACTGTGATCACTCTCGGCGTTACCACCGGCCTTCTGGCCGGAGCTCATCGCGGAGGCTCCGGTCGAGCCTCCACCTTTGGTCTTGGAACCACCGCTGCTCGAACACGCGGCGACGACGACACACAGCAAACATGTAAAGCGAATCATTCGAAAATCTCCAGTGAGGGTTAGCGGCCCTTGGACGGAGACCCGATCGCGCGGTTGCGCAGTATTTTATTTTTTCGCGTGCGCGAGCTGCGCGGTCGCGGTCGCGAGCTGATCGGCCCAGCGCTTGTTCGTCGGATCTTTCGTGAAGAGCTCGCGGCAGATCGCGAGGGCCGCCTGATCCTCGGCGATCGCCTCGGCGCCGGAGAGCAGCGCCCCGATGCGGAGCCGGCTGAGCGCATAATCGCCGCGCACCTCGAGGTCGGTCGGCTCGCTCTCCGAGAGCTGCTGCACGAGCGCACTGCCCTCGCGCAGCTCGGCGATCGCTCGGGCCGGGTCGCTCGTGAGCTCGGCGATATTCGCGAGGAAGGCCCAGCGCTGCCGCTTCATCATGGCGTTGGACGGATCCTTCGCGAGCAGCTGCTTCGCGATCTCGTCCCCGGCGTGGAATTCGGCGAGCGCACCGACCTTGTCACCCGCGGCCTGCAGGGCGCCGCCGAGATCACTGTGGCCCATCGCGAGGTCGCTCTGTGCGACCGAGCTCGTCGGATCGCGCTTCGCGACCTCGCTCCCGATCGCGAGCTCCATGCGATATTCGACGAGCGCCGCCGCGTGATCACCGGTCTGATCGAGCGCCTCACCGACTCGGCTCGCGCTGATCTCGAGGTCGCGTTGGACGTCGACATTCGTGGGAGCGAGCGCGCCGAGCCGCTGGATCACGCGCTGGCCCTCGCGAAATGTCACCAGAGCGCCGGCGACGTCGCCGCTCGCGAGCTGCACGTTCCCAACCTCGTTCTTGCTCGCCGAGAGATCGCGCTGCCATACGATGTTCGCCGGATCGCGCGCCGCGAGAGCCTCGGCGATCGCGACCGCTGCTCGTAGCTGGATCATCCCGTTCGGCGTGTCACCTCGGGCGATCGCGAGCTTTCCGAGCTGGATATCCGCGAGGTACAGATCGCGCTGCGCCTCGGCGTCGTCGGGATGTGCCTTGGTGCGGGCGGTCACGAGCTGTTGCGCGACGACGTATTCCTGGACCGCGGCGGCGAGCTCGCCCTGCACCTCGAGTTGTTCGCCGATGTAGTTGTGAGCCATGTACAACTCACGGCGCTGGACTGGGCGTGCGGCAGGATCTGCGGCGAGTGGAGCGGCGAGCGCGAGGGCCGCGCGAAATTCTTGCAGTGCGCCTTTCGAATCACCGGTGGCACTCGCCACGCGACCGAGCCCGAGCCGGGTCTGCAAGAGGTCGCTGCGCGCCAACACGGTCGCCTCGCGCGCCACCGCCGCTTCATCGAGCGCGAGTGCGGCGCGATACTCGGTCGACGCGTCGGCGAGCTTGCCGCTCTGCTCTGCGAGCTCGCCGACGCGACGATGCAGGTCCGAGAGCTCGTGCTGCCAGAGCGCGTTGCTCGGTTCGTTCCTCGCGAGGGTGTCGACGAGTCCGAGCGCGACCGCGTACTCGGCACGCGAGCCGGCATTGTCACCTTGGTACTGCAAGACGTTCGCGAGGTTCGCGTGCGCGAGCTCCTGCTTGTAGCGAGCCTCGGCGGTGTCCTCGTAGGGGCGGCGCTGGTAGTACTCGCGCGCTTTCTTGGCGACATCGCCGAGTAGGTCGAGCTTGCCGATCGGCCTGAGCTTGTCGTTCAGATCGGTGAGCATGTACGTCATCAGCTCTTCCGCGTCGCCGCGATTTTGCTCGGCCCTGTGCTGCTCGGCCAGCACCCGCCGGATCGAGACCGTGGCGACGATGGCGAGCACCACGACCGCGATCGTGCCGACGACCACCGCGACGCGATGACGCGCGAGCCAACGCGCGACCAACTGCCGCCGCGAGTAGCGATGCGCGCCGACCAGCTGGCCGAGCTGGAACCGCTTGAGATCGGCGGACAGCTCGCCGGCATTCGCGTAGCGCTGCCCCGGCTCGCGCGCGAGCGCCTTCTCGACGATCGTCGTGAGGTCCGGCGGTAGCTCTCGCAGCGGCTTCGGCGTTCCCGCTTTGACCGCGGCGAGGATCTCCTCGGTGCTCTTGCCGCGATACGGCGGCTCGCCTGCGAGCAGGTGATAGAGCACGGCTCCGAGCGCGTAGACATCCGTGCGCTCGTCGAGCTGCTCGCCGCGCGCCTGTTCCGGTGCCATGTACGCCGGCGTGCCGGCGACTTCGCCCGGCTCGGCATCGCTCGCGAGATCCTTCGCGAGCCCCCAATCGATCACGACGGTCTCACCGAAATCACCGACCAGCACGTTCGCCGGTTTGAGATCACGATGGATGATCTGATGCGAGTGCGCGTAGGCCAGCGCATCGATCATCGCGATCGCGTAGGGCAGCAAGCCGATCCGCGCGATCGCACTCGGCTCGTCGGAGATCAGCTTCTCCAGCGAGCTTCCGGTGACCAGGCGCATCACGTAGAACGGCTCGCCATTGGACCACGCGCCGGCATCGTGGATGCTCACGATCGCGGGGTGCTGGAGCCGCGCGGTCAGGGCGAGCTCGCGCTGGAACCGCGCCTCGAACGCGGGGCTCGGGACCAGCAGCTCCTTGAGCGCGACCGTCCGGCCGAGCAGCGTATCCTCGGCGATCGAGACCTTGCCCATGCCGCCTCGCGCGAGCTCGCGCACGACGAGATAGCGATCTCCGGCGCCCGGTTTCGGCGCGGTCCGCGCCAAGCCCGAGAGCACGTGTCGGCATGTCACGCAGCTATCGACGTGACGCTCGACATCCGAGGCCTGGCCGCCGTCGAGGCGCTGATCGACGAACAGTGCGATCAGCGTGGGGTTGGGGCATTCCACGCCCCGAGAATGGCTTACTTCTTCTGCTCGTGACACTCGAGACAACCGAAGCCACCGGCTTTCGGGTTCTTCGGGTCGAACTCGGGCTGCTTGAGGAGCTTGGCCATCTCGGGCTTCACGACCGTACCCATGAACTTCGCGACTTCCGGCTTCTGCTTGCCGGCCTCGAGCGCGACAAAGTCGAGCTTGGGCAGGTCCGCGGACGGCATCTTGAACTTCGACTTCTGCGGCTCCTTACCGTGACAGGTCTTGCAGCCGAAGTTCGCATAGTGCTTCGCATCGAACTTCTGGAACAACGGCTTCATCGTCGGCACGACTTCCTTCTTCATGAAGTCCATCTGCTCTTCGTGCGTGAGCTTGTCGAAGTCCCACGCCGCCGAGCCCGCGTCCGAACCGGCCATCGCGACCGCGCTACCCGAGCCCGAGCCGGCCATCGCGGCCGAACCCGTGTCCGAACCGGCCATCGCCGAACCGGCCATCGCCGAGCCCGCACCCGAACCAGCCATCGCGGCCGAACCCGTGGGCTCTGCCGAACCCTTGGGCGGCGAGCCCATGTCCGAACCGGTCACGGTGCCGGAGCCCGCCGAACCGCCAGCCGCCGCCGGATCTTTCTTCGCGCAGCTCGCGAGGGCGAGCACCATGAGAACGGAGAAGGGGAGCTTCTTCATAGGCGCGGACCTTAATACGAGTGCAAGCGGAGTGCGTCTTTCGTTGTCACAACTCTCTCTTGCCGAACCGTCTATAGTGACGCCGCCGTGCAGCTCGTCAGCTCGATCCGAGGCGTCCGTTATCGCTTCGAGTCCGTGAAGGAGGTCCTCGCGAAGGCGAATCCGCCCAAGAGTGGCGATGACCTGGCCGGCGTCTCGGCGCGCGATGCGGTCGAACGCGTGGCGGCCCGCGCGGTGCTCGCGGAGCTCACGCTCGCGGATCTTCGAATGAATCCGGTGGTTCCGTACGAGGAAGACGAGATCACGCGCCTCGTCGAGCACGACCTCGACCAACAAGCGTATCGCGCGGTCTCGCACCTGAGTGTGGGCCAGTTCCGCGAGTGGTTGCTCGACATCGAGACCACCGGGGCGACGTTGCGTGCCGTGGCACCAGGCCTCACGCCCGAGATGGTCGCCGCGGCCGCGAAGCTGATGTCGAACTTCGACCTCATGACCGTCGGGGCAAAGTGCACGGTCGTCGTCCGCGCGAATAACACGCTCGGCTTGCCGGGGCGGTTGTCCTCGCGCTGCCAACCGAACCATCCGACCGACGACGTCCTCGGCATCATCGCCTCGATGCGCGAAGGCCTGTCCTATGGCTGCGGCGACGCCGTGATCGGCGTGAACCCCGCGACCGATACGCCCGAATCGACCGCCGAGATCCTCATCGCGATCGACGACGTGTTGAAGCGCAACGCGATCCCGACCCAGCACTGCGTGCTCTCGCACGTGACCGTACAGATGAAGGCGCTCGCGCTGAACTGTCCGATGGACCTGATGTTCCAGTCGGTCGCCGGCACCGAAGGAGGCAACAGATCCTTCGGGATCAGCGTGAAGCTGATCGACGAGGCCTACGAGCTGATGAAGGAGAAGGGCTCCGCGCGCGGGCCGAACTGCATGTACTTCGAGACCGGCCAGGGTTCTGCGCTATCCTCGAACACCCATCACGGCGCCGACCAGGTCACGATCGAAGCGCGCGCCTACGGGTTCGCGCGGCGCTACAAGCCCTTCCTCGTCAACACGGTTGTCGGGTTCATCGGTCCCGAGTATCTCGAGGATGGTCCGCAGATCTCGCGCGCCGCGCTCGAGGACCATTGCATGGGCAAGCTGCTCGGCTTGCCGATGGGCTGCGATGCCTGCTTCACCTATCACGCGCGGATGAGCCAGGACGAGCTCGAGAGCTTGAAGGTCCTGCTCGGTACCGCAGGCTGCACGTACTTGATGTCGCTGCCGGTCGGCGACGACATCATGTTGAACTATCAATCGACGAGCTATCACGACATCCCGACGCTGCGCCGCCTACTCCACAAGCGCGCGACGCCCGAGTTCGATGCGTGGATGGACAAGGCTGGCATCTGGGTCGGTGACAATCCCGGCCCGATGTTCGGCAACGTCGCCGCGATCAAGTAGCGAACGGATCGAGCAGCGCGACACCGAGGTCGGCGACGTCCCTCGTATTGCGCGTGACGTAGGTCATCGAATGGATTTTCGCCGTCGCGACCAAGAGCCCATCGACGATCGCCACCGGCCGGTGCGCGGTCGTCCGCCCCCAGAGCTCGCAAACATCGAGGTCGATCGGCAAGCAGCGCCCATGAAAGCGTACGGTCGCTCGTTGATTCGACCGCTCTAGCGCGTCGGCCTTCACCGCGTCCCGAAGGCGTGCTTGCTCCACCCCGCGCCGGAGCTCACCAAGGACCAAGACGCTCGTGTAGAGCGGCTTCTTGGGGGTGGCCTCGAACCAAGCCAAGACACGCGGGTCAGTTCGAACCTTCCCCAACTCGGAGACGATGTTCGTATCTAGCAAGTAGCGCACGTCAGCTCTCGAGATTAAGCGGACGGCCGACGTCGGACCGATCTCGTTTGTACAACTCGTCGAGCTCGTGGTCGGTGAAGGGCAGCGCTGGAGCGCCGAGGATCGCGAGCAGCTCGGCGTCCGCTCCGTTGCGCTTGGCGACCTCGAACCAAACTTCTCGAAGCACGGTCGTTCCGGGCGGCGAGGTGAGGCAGGCCTTTTGAAACGCTTGAAACGTCACCTCGTCCATTGCGGCAACCTCGGCGGCCGTGCTGTTCAACAGGTGTTCGTCGTCGGCGGTAAGCTGGTGTTCCATGGTGGCCTCCTTCGTTTCAGTGTAGCCAATCGTCGAACGACGAGGCACTACTCTTTCACGCCCGTGAACGTCGCCGCACCGATCGGACCCTTCGCACCGCCGTAGCTCGTGGTACCCGCCCACACGCCGCTGCGGAGCTCGTCCATCGTGCCGTCGCCGTCGCGATCGAGGCCGAGCGCCGTGCCCGAGACATTGAGCGCGAACGGCGCGTCGTCGATCGCGGCGAGCTTGGCGTAGACGTCGCTGGCGAGCTTGGTCATCGCGATCGTGCATGCGGTTTCGTACAGTCCGACCGATCCGATCGGCGCGTGCGCCGCGACGGTCACGCCGAGCTGATGACAATCGACCAGATCGCGTAGCGCATCGGCGAGGTTGCCAGCGCCGAGATCGATCGGCGGGATCACGGCGCGATCGAGCCCGAGGCGCAGCATCTCGCCATACGGCAGCGCGAGCTTGTGGGTCGCGATCGCGACGGTGCCTTCGCCATCGATCGCCGCGCGCGTGATCGAGAGCTGGTCTGGCGCGCCACCCGCGGCCAGCTCGACCGGGGTGTTCGCGAGCTGCAAGCCGATCAACGAGCGCGTCATGATGCCGTCGCTCGCGATGATCAATCGCTCGATCGTAGTGACGTGGCGACCGATCGTGTCGAGCCCGAGGCTCAGCGCACGAATCCCGGGCGCGAAGTTCGGCGCGATCTTGTCGAGCTCGAGCTCGACGTACGACGCGACGAACCCGGACAGCCCCGACGCGATCACCTTGAGGATGCCCTCGGGTAAGGCGGCGACCATGTGATCGACCAGGTAGCGCGCCGGATCGTCCGGCGTGTCGGTCGCGGCCGAGAGCTCCGCGAGCAGCTCGACCGCGGGTGCGGGCAGCGTGGCAAGATCGAGCTGGCCGACGACGTCGTACGTGCCGGTCAGGATCGTCGGGATCGTCGACACCGGCGCGGCGTCGGGCGCGGGCGCGACATCGGCCGAAGCGCAGGCAGAAACAACAACAGCGACATATGCGAAGCGATGGGACATGACGAGCTCGGATTTCTCGGCGACTGCCGGTTTGCGTGTACGCCTGGCCATTGCGATCAGCGTGCCGCACGCAACTACGCGACAACGCATGCGCGGTTGTCCGGGCGTGGCCGGCACTCGGACGATCGCTGTCCGCCGGCTGGACAAGCCGGACAGCGCGTGGTGTCGTCGGAGCGTGAGTCGGACCCGGCAGTTGATCGCGGCGCTGCGCGACGAGCTCGGCGGAGCCGCACCACTGCCGTCACCACCGGCGATGCCGGAGATTCCCGCGCCACCCGCGCGCGTCTACTCGCCGCGTCCCGAGCAGCATCCGTTCGCCGTGGAGGCCGCGAAGCATACGACCGCGCTCGTCGGCATCGGCCATGTCGGGACCCGCTACGCGACCGATGTCGTCCTCCAGTTCCAGGCCGAGCTCGCGGTCGCGCATGCCGCGGTCGATACCGAGCTCCCGGTCGAGTGGGCCGCGGCGAATGGCTTCCTCGGCGTCCAAACTCGGGTCACCGATCATCGCGAGTTCTTGTTGCGCCCCGATCTCGGACGCCGGCTGTCCGACGAAGCTCTCGGCGAGCTCCGCGCGCAGGCGATCAAAGGCGCCGACGTACAACTGATCGTCGCCGATGGGCTCTCGGCGGTCGCGTGCATGGGCTCCGGCAAAGCGCTGCACGATGCGGTCGCGCGCGCCTGCCAGGCCAAGGGCCTCACGGTCGGCACCCCCGTCTGCGCGCGGTTCGCACGGGTCTGGCTCGAGGACGAGATCGGCCAGGAGACCGGTGCGAAGATCGCGATGATCCTGCTCGGCGAACGCCCCGGCCTCGGCACCGGTGACGGGCTATCCGCGTACATCGTCTTCGGTCCGAAGATCGGCAACACCGATGGCAACCGCAACATGATCTCGAACATCCACGCACGTGGCATTCCGATCGAAGACGCCGCGCATCGACTCGCATCGTTGGCCGCTGGCATGCTCTCTCAGCGCACCAGCGGAGTCGCGCTCGATCTCGCCAAGCTCGGC
>JANXOP010000012.1 GCA_025357755.1 Kofleriaceae bacterium
GCAGCTGGACCAACCACACCACTGCGGTTTGCGCACGATGACCAGGTGTCTCCGGCGCGGCAGACCGGTGAGCCTACCGTGTCCCATGAGGGTGGTAACAACGTTGGCGAGGGGTCCGCTTTTTTTACGGTGATGTATGGCTGTTGATCGCGTTGATATCCCGCGCTGGGAAGATGTCGCCGTCGCCGGCGGCATTCGCGAATGGGTCGATGCCGAGATCACGCGTCAGGGACTTCAAGATCCGGGCGCCTCGACGATCAGTGAAGGCGAGAGGAAGGCCTACAAGGCGCGGCGCGATGAAGAGCGTCGCGTGCGACGCGAGCTCTACAAGCGCGCGTGGGCTTCGTACAAGGCGACGCATGTCGTGCACCTCGGTGCTGGCGTGTGGTGGCACGACACCGCGGACGTCGACAGGTTCGATGCCGAGGATCCGGAACGGAAGCGCCAGGAGAACAACCTCCCCGCGATCAACGATGTCGACGCGTTCGCGAAGGCGGTCGGTCAAACCGTACCGAAGCTGCGCTGGTTCGCGTTCCATCGCGAGGTCGACACCGGCACGCACTACAAGCGGTGGACCGTGCCGAAGCGCGATGGCACGCCGCGGTTGATCTCGGCGCCGAAGCCCGACTTGAAGGCCGTGCAGCGTTGGATCGCGAAAGAAGTCACCGAGCACTTGCCGGTCCACGGTGCGGCGCACGGCTTCCTCGTCGGTCGCTCGATCGCCACGAACGCGCGCGTCCACGCGGGTGCGCGGGTGTTGATGAAGTTCGACATCAAGGAGTTCTACCCGACCGTGACGTGGCGCCGCGTGAAGGGGCTGCTGCGGCGTGCCGGGTTGAGCGAGCAGCTCGCGACCTTGATGGCGCTGATCTGCACCGAGTCGCCGCGCCAGGAGATTGTCACGCACGACAAGACCCACTTCGTGGCGACCGGCCCGCGCTCTCTGCCGCAAGGTGCGCCGACGAGTCCGTCGATCACGAATGCGTTGTGTTTGCGCCTGGACGCGCGGCTCGACGGTCTCGCGACGAAGCTCGGTGCACGCTACACGCGCTATGCCGATGACCTCGCGTTCTCGTGGCACGGTGATGCGCCCGCGGAGATCGGGACGCTGATGAAGGCGGTCGGTGCGATCGTGAAGGCCGAAGGCTTCACGGTGCATCCGAAGAAGACCCGCGTGATGCGGTCGGGTGCTCGCCAGCAACTCACCGGCATGATCGTGAACACCGCGCCTGAAGGCCGACCGCTCGCGCGTGTCGCTCGTACGCGCGTTCGCGAGCTCCGTGCAGCGATCAAGAATCGCGAGCTCGGCCGGGCAGGCAAGGGCGAGACGCTCGAGCAACTCAAGGGCTTGTGTGCGTTCGTGATGATGGCGGATCGCGCACGCGGGACCGACATGATGGCGCGCGTCGACAAACTGATCGCAGCGCGGAACGCGGGAGCAGCAACATGAGCGACTGGACGACCCACCTCGAATTCGAAGAAGGCAACTCCAGTAAGTTCTGGCGCGCGCGCGTCGAGGGCAAGACGCTGTACGTCAACTACGGCAAGATCGGCTCGGCCGGTCAAACGCAGGTCAAAGACTTCGCGACCCCTGCCGCGGCGCAAGCCGAGTTCGACAAGCTCGTTCGCGAGAAACGCAAGAAGGGCTACAACGATGCTGGCGGCGGTGGCGAGAAGGCCGACGCTGACGACGCCGACGACGACGCCGACGCCGATGACGACGCCGCCGACGACGACGAGGGCGACGACGACGAGGCGCCCGCGCCGAAAAAGGCCGCGAAGCCTGTCGCGAAGCCAACCCCGGTAGCTGCTGCGGCTCGGCCCGCGGGCGAGAAGCTCGTGCTCGAAGCGGGTAACCGCAAGGTCGAGACCTATCTCTCGGTCGAAGGTACGACCGTGCGGATGGAATCGATCGAGACCTACGCCTCGCCCGAGGCTGCGAAGAAGGCGCACGAGCGGCTCAAGAAGATGCTCGCGGGCGAAGGCTACAAAGCCTGAGCTACACTCGCTCCCCCCATGCCTGACGACGACACCGACGACACCGACGACGGAGACGAAGGCACGACGCTGGAAGACGGCGACTCGGTCGAGGTCCAAGGATCGAGCTCGACCTACACGCTGTCGCGTCAGGGCAACGTGTTCATGTGCACGTGCCCGGCGTGGAAGAACCAGGGCGCGCCGGTCGATTCGCGCACGTGCAAGCACCTGCGGGCGCATCTCGGCGACGTGTTCGAGACCTCGCGGGTCGGCAACGCCGCGCCGCAACGCAGCGCCAGCAGCGTGAAGAGCAGCGGCAGCGCGAAGGCGACGACCGATGGCAAGGCGCCTCCGGTGTTGCTCGCGCACAAGTGGGAGACCGATCACGATCCGACCGGCTGGCTGATGAGCGAGAAGCTCGACGGCATTCGTGCGTACTGGGACGGCGAGACCTTCACCTCGCGGCTCGGCAACAAGTTCTACGCGCCCGATTGGTTCACCGCGGATCTCCCGGCGGACACGCTCGATGGCGAGCTGTGGGTCGGCCGCAAGATGTTTCAGAAGACGACGAGCATCGTGCGCTCGGGCGCGCAGTCCGACGAGTGGAAGCAGGTCACGTATGTCGTGTTCGATGCACCGGAAGCCAAGGGCGGCTTCGAGGCGCGGCTCGGTCATATCGAGAAGGTGATGAACCGCGCCGAGGCTCCGCACGCGCGCGCGCTCGAGCACGTGGTGTGTACCGGCATGGATCACCTGCGTTCCGAGCTCGAGCGCGTCGAGGCGCTCGGTGGCGAAGGCTTGATGCTGCGGCAGCCTGGCTCGAAGTACGTCCCGGGTCGCTCGACGACGCTGCTCAAGGTCAAGACGTTCCACGATGCCGAGGCCACGGTCATCGGCCACGACGCTGGCAAGGGCAAGCACAAGGGCCGGCTCGGCGCCTTGATCTGCCAGCTGCCGGATGGCGTTCGGTTCAACGTCGGCACCGGGTTCTCGGATGCCGAGCGCGAGGAACCTCCGGCGATCGGAGCGGTGATCACGTTTCGCTACCAGGAGCTGTCGAACGATGGCGTGCCTCGGTTTCCGAGCTACGTCGGCGAACGCGTCGACGTGAAGACCCCTGCGCCGATCCCGAAAGATGCGCGCTCGGCTCCCGCGGCGACCAGGCTCGCGACGCCAGCAAAACCGAAGAAGGCGCAGGAGCCTGTCACGCCCGAGCCCGAGCCCGAGCCCGAAACCAAAGAACAGGGCGAAGCCGACTACAAGGTTCGTCTCGTCCACGCCGGCGAGAAGAAGTTCTGGGAGATCGAAGTTCGCGGCAGCATGTACTACACGCGGTTCGGCAAGCTCGATTCGCCGGGCCAGACCCGGATCACCGAGCTCGGCTCGAAGACCGCCGCACGATCGGATGCCGAGAAGCGCGCGGCCACGAAGCGCCGCGAGGGCTACGACTTCGCGAAGAAGAAGTAGCGGGTCAGTTAACGGCTTCGTCGCAAGGCGCGAGCTCGCACAACATGTGGCTCACGTGCCCGAGCGTGCGCTGGATCCGGACCATCGGATCGACCGCGTCGAGGAGCTCTTGCCGGGCATCGGCATCCATCACGAGTGCGGCGGCGATCGCATCGGCGCACATGCCCGGACTCTCGAACGCACGCACGAGGTCGCGCAGCTGGGGACCGCCTGCGTCGATCACTTCGGCGAGGCGATCGCAGAGCTTCACGAGCTCGCGATGGTGATCGAACGCGTCGTTCTGATCGTGGATGGTGTCAGCGAGGATCTTGGCTTCGACCATGCGATAGGCGCGCTGGGTCTCGAGCTCGCGTGCGATCTCCACGCGTGCGACGCCGCGCAACAGCAGCGCGAAGCGGCCGTCCGGCAGCTCTTCGCTACAGATGATCTTGCCGACGCCGATCCGCTCGTACACCGGCGGACGGCCATGATAGGTGGTCTCGAAGCCGGGCCGAAGGCGTGCGATACCCATGAAGTGATGGCCAGCGAGGCAATCCCGGGTGAGCTCGCGATAGCGCGGCTCGAACACGTGTAGAGGCAGGAGGCCGCCAGGCAAGAGCACGCAGTTCGCGAGGGGAAAGATCGGCAGGTTCGCGAGCGTGTCGTGATCCGGTGGGGACAACATGTCGTGCATCGTGGATCCCTGGCCGTCTTCTGGTTAGCCGAAGACGTCGATGCACGAGCCCGTGAGTGCGGGCGGTGCGGTCACGGCGAGGAACTCGACCGTGCGTGCGATGTCGTCGGGAGTCATGTCGGGACTCGCATCGGGGAGGCCGGCGCGCAGCATGGCCGTGTCAACACTGCCGGGACACACTGCATTCACCGAGACCTTACCAGCACCCAGCTCGGCGGCAAGCGCTCTCGTGAAGCCGACGACCGCATGCTTCGCGGCACAATAGGCGGCGAGGAGTGGCGTCCCTTCGCGACCCGCGCGCGACGCGATGTTGATGATGCGACCGTGCTCGCGCCCCGGCCGGAGGAGGTCGGGGAGGAACGCACGCGTCACGTAGAAGGTGCCGTTCGCGTTGACCGCCATCACGCGTTGCCAGTCATCATCGCTGGTCTCGGCCGTGGCGCCGCGCACGACCGCACCTGCGTTGTTCACCACCGTGCGCACACCCGGCATCGTGTTGCGAACCTCATCGCGAGCACGCTCGACCGCCGCCGAGTCGGCGACATCGACGACGAAGACTCGGGCGAGCCGGCCGCGCGCTGCGAGCTCGCGCGCCACACCTTCGAGCGCCTCGCGATCGCGCGCCCACAACGCGATGTCCGCACCTGCATCACCGAGCCGCAAGGCGATCGCTCGCCCGATACCTCGACTCGCACCGGTCACGACCGCCGTCGTACCGAGCAGCGGCGGCGACCCGCTCAACGCTGCTTGTCCTTCTTGTCGAGCGCCTTCGCATCCGCCGGCTCGTCATCTCCGAGCTGGTTGCGGCCTTGCTGCGAGAGGAGATCGAGCGGGTCCGTGATGTCGTTGTACGGGTAGGGCATCACGCGGGTCTGGCACGAGAACGAGGCCGAATTCTGATCGTCCTTGATGTCGAACTGATAGACCGGATCACTCTTCTCGAGGCTGCCGTTCTCGCAATCCTTGAGATTCGGCCAGCCTGTACCGTCGATCTCTTTCCACACGCGATCGAACTCGTTCGGCGTGATCGGGTGCGCGTCTTGCTGACGCTTGCCGAGCTTGTCCGTGCGCCAGCGCTTGATCTGCGGACCGCCTTTGCAGTCCATCAGCACGCCAATCTCGTCGCCGCTAATGTGCTTGGCCGCCATGTACGAGACCGTGCGCTCCTTGCACAGGAACGGCTCTTTCTCGTTCTCGACCTGCGCACGGCTCCCGCCGCAGCCCGTCAGCCCCACCACCATTGCGACGACTAACTTCATCATACCTCCGCGTTCACGAATCGCCGTAGTCGGCAGCGAGCGAGGCTCGCAGATCGTCGGGACAGTCTACGCGGTGCCGGTAGTTGGGGTGGTCGATCTCGACCGTGATCGGCGTTGCCGGGGTCAGGAGGGCCGCGCGTGCCTCGGGCGACAGTTCGAACCGCAGATATTGCACCGCCGAGATCCGATCGGACTCGGCGCGACCGGCTTCGAACTGCGCGCGCAGCAGATGCGGACCGATCGACATGACGACGTGCTCGTCGAGACCGACGAGCTTGCCGAGTACCTCCCTGGCATCCGCACCGACCGGCATAGGGATGAACAGCGTGGCAGCGAGCGAATCCGGCGTCGGCATCAGCTCGTTCGAGAGTGCGATCTCGGCTTCGATCTGATCCTCGCGCGTGAGGTTCTCGAGCCGGCAGGTCTCTTCGATCTGGAGCGTGAGGATGAAGCGGTTGTCGAAGACGATCTCGACGCGATCGCCGAGGATCACTCGACGGTGCTGCTTCATCGCGATCACGCGATTGCGGTAATCGTCTCGCATGCCCGCGTAGATCTGCGGACCCTTGATGTCGTGGCGCGTGATCGGTCGGACGAGGTTCATGCCCCGTGTGTAGCAGCTAGTCGGGCTGCGCTCCACGCCGACCGCTTCGCGAGATTGCTCGCCAAGCGGACGACCCAGCCGGGCAGCTGGCCCTGCGCGGAATCGCGCATCGCCTAGCTCGGCGAACACCGCTTCCGGCGTCGCGCGGATCATCAAAAAAAGGTTCCAGGGCCTGCATCGTACCCGTGGAACCTGGAGAGTAGAGAGGACCGGGAGGTCCCGACCGACTACTTGACGGAGTCGAGACCCTTTTGGAAACGGCCCGCGTGCGAACGCTCGGCACGCGCCAGCGTCTCGAACCACTCGGCGATCTCGGTGAAGCCCTCTTCGCGAGCGGTCTTCGCGAAGCCCGGGTACATCGTCGTGTACTCGTAGGTCTCGCCCGCGATCGATGCCTTGAGGTTGGTCGCGGTGTCGCCGAGCGGCTCGCCCGTCGCGGGGTCGCCGACGCGCTTCAAGTAATCGAGGTGGCCGTGAGCATGGCCGGTCTCGCCCTCGGCGGTGTCGCGGAAGAGGCCTGCGACGTCCGGGTGACCCTCGACGTCCGCCACTTTTGCGAAGTACAGGTAACGGCGGTTCGCCTGCGATTCGCCAGCGAATGCTTCCTTGAGATTCGTGTGGGTCTTGGACCCTTTAAGTTCGGACATAGTGGGAGCTCCTTGCCCACGTTGATACCACCGTCACCGACGGTGAACAACGCTGCGGAGGGAACAGATCAGTGCGCTGCTTCGAGGTAGGCGTCGAGCGAATCGACCATCTCGTCCGCCATCGCGCGCGCCGCACTACGCTGCCCCTGCGGGATATCGTTCACCACGATCGCGAATGCGAGCTCGTGTGCGCTCTCGACGCCGATGTAGCCGGCGAGCGAGACCACCTTGTCGAGCGTGCCGGTCTTCGCGCGGATCCGTCCGCGAGCGGGGTGATCTTTCCAGCGCCGCGCGAGCGTGCCGTCGACGCCGCCGGTCGGGAGCGAGCTCACGAGGTCGGGGCCGATCCGGAAATCTTTGTGAGCCGCGCGCAGGATCGCGACGAGCTGGTGCGGCGAGACCGAGCTCGCATCGAACAGCCCGGACCCGTTGTCCGCACGATAGCTGCCTGGCGCGAAGCCGAGCTTGCC
>JANXOP010000060.1 GCA_025357755.1 Kofleriaceae bacterium
GCCCTCGCCGCGCGCGCGGCAGGTTTGGCGCGTCCGCTTGCTCGCCGGCGCAGCGTTGGGCGCGCCCGCTTGCTCGCATCGGGCGGCCGCGGGGTTGGTGCGCCCGCTTGCTTCTTACGACTGCACGCAGTTCGATCGCACCGGCGAATCCAGCCCCCGTCGCGGAGCGAAGCAGCAGCGTCCAGCGAGTCGGCGCAGCGGTTGGCGCGCCCGCATGCTCGCATCGGGCGGCCGCGGGTTTGGTGCGCCCGCTTGCTTCTTACGACTGCAACGTATCGTACGTGTGCATCTGCATCCTGAACGTCGCCCCACCCGCCGTCATGCTGCGCAACCGCGTCGAGTAACCGAACATGTTCCGAAGAGGAACCAGAGCGGAGACCACGCGCTTGTTACCCGCGGCCTCCATGTTCTGCACCTGCCCATGCCGCTGCTGCAGATCACCGATCACGCTGCCGAGCCCGTCATCATCGACGATGACCTCGACCGACATGATCGGCTCGAGCCGCGCCGGCTGCGCATCCGCCACGGCCCGTCGACACGCTTCGGCGGCGGCCGCCCGCGCACCGATCTCGCCGTTCGCTCCTTCTTTGAGGGCGATCTTGGTCAGCGTGACCTCGACGTCCTCGAGCGGATACCCATCGGGACCGCTCGATGCCGCGTCCTTGAGGCCCTGCATCGCCGCGGCGATGATGACGTCGGGGAACACCGGGATCGACGGGATGTCGCGCTTGAACTCCATGCCGGTCCCGCGCGCACGTGCACGCACGACGCACGTGCACTCGCCGTAGATCTGCTGCTCCTTGAGATCGCGCTCGAACACCGCGTGACCTTCACCCGTCGCGAGGATCGTCTCGCGATACACGACCTGCGGCTTACCAGCACGCGCAGCCGTGCCGTACTCGCGCTTCATGCGGTCGACGATGATCTCGAGGTGGAGCTCGCCCATGCCCGAAATAATGGTCTGGCCGGTCTCCGGATCATCCTTCACGCGGAACGTGGGGTCTTCCTCGACCATCTTGGCGAGCGCGAAATCGAGGCGCTCCTTGGCCGCCGCGGTATCGGCCTCGATCGCCTGCGAGATCACGGGCTCGTAGGTATCGATGCGCTCGAGCAGGATCGGCGACTTGGGATCGCAGAGCGTGTCACCGGTCGTCGCATCCTTGAGGCCCGCGACGGCGACGATCTCGCCAGCGACGGCCTTCTCGAGCCGCTCGCGCTTCGCTGCGTGGACGCGGAACAGGCGCGCGACCTTCTCTTTCTTGTTCGTGCGGACGTTCAGCACCTCGTCGCCCGCTTCGAGGACTCCGCTGAACACGCGCAGGAACACGACCTTGCGGCCGTCGTCCATGGCGATCTTGAACGCGAGCGCCGCGAAGGGCTCGGTGTTCTTGGGCTGCCGGACGATCTTCTCGGTGGTGTTGCGCGGATCGACGCCGGTGACCGGCGGCACGTCCGCGGGCGACGGCAGGTAGTCGATCACGGCATCGAGCAACGGATGGATGCCCTTGTTGCGGAGCGCGGTGCCGTTGAGCACCGGCACCATCTTCACCGCGATCGTCGCCTTGCGGATCGCGGCCTTGATCTCCGCGACCGTGAGCTCGCCGCCTTCGAGATACTTCTCGGCGATCGAATCATCGAGATCCGCGATCGCCTGGATCATCTGGTCGCGCGCATCGGCAGCAGAGGCCGCGAGGTCGGCCGGGATGTCGGTGACCTCGGGAGCCTCGGTGACGTCGCCCGTGAACATCAAAGCCTTCATCGTCACGAGATCGACGACCCCGGAGAACGATTCCTCACTGCCGATCACGAGCTGGATCGGGACTGCGTTGGCACCTAGGCGCTCGCGAATATCCGCGACGACGGTCGGCGACGAAGCGCCGATCCGGTCGAGCTTGTTGACGAACGCGAGGCGGGGCACCTTGAACTTGTCGGCCTGGTGCCAGACGGTCTCGGATTGCGGCTGGACCCCCGCGACCCCGCAGAACACGACGACGGCACCGTCGAGCACGCGGAGCGAACGCTCGACTTCGATCGTGAAGTCGACGTGGCCCGGCGTGTCGATCAGATGGATCTCGTGCTTCTTCCAATCGAACGTGGTCGCGGCCGCGGTGATCGTGATCCCGCGCTCGCGCTCTTGCTCCATCCAGTCCATCTCGGTCTCACCGTCGTGGACCTCGCCGACCTTGTGGATCTTGCCCGAGTGGAACAAGAAGCGTTCCGACACGGTCGTCTTGCCCGCATCGATATGGGCAACGACGCCGAGATTGCGGACCATATCGATCTTCGCCATCGCGTGTCTCCTACTACTCCTGGGGCGGCGGTATAGCGCGAAAACGTCGAGATCTGTACGCTCTTACCTATGCGCATGCGGGTCTTGGCGATCGGTCTCGCGACCGGGCTTGCCGGCCTCGCCGTTCGGTCAGATTCGCTCGCGCAGCCCGCGCCTGATTTCGCGCGCGCGAAGCAGCTCTACGACGCGGGCGCATCGGAGCTCGACAAAGGCGCGTTCAGCGATGCCGTGCGTGATTTCGGGGCGGCCTACGACATCACGAAAGACCCGGTCCTGTTCTTCAAGATCGCGACGGCAAACGAGAAGGCCGGGCACTGTGATGTCGCGCTCGTGTACTACGCGCGCTACCTGCGCGAGGCCAAGCCGGCCCAGCACTTCATCGCCCTCACCCAGGAGCACGTGGCGGCCTGCGGTGGTGACTGGCGGTCGATCAGCGCCGCGCCCACTCCGGTTGCGGTTCCCGATGCGGGGTCGGCAGGATCGGGCGCTGGTTCGGCGGAGCCGCTCCCCGCCGCGGCGGGGTCAGCGCAACCCGACGCCGGATCCGACGCCGGCTCCGACACGATCGTCAGCGGGACGGCCGGACTGGGTTCGGGTTCGGGTTCGAGCGCGACCCTACGCCAGACCAACGATCTACCGTGGTTGATGGTCGGAGGCGCACTCGCGTTCGTCACGGCCGGCGCCGTGTTCGCCTACTCGGCGAGCTCGTCCGAGAATGACATCAAGGATCTCTACGTCGGCGTGGCCTCCACCACGCCGGTGTTCGATGCGACGCTCGCGAAGCGTTACCAGGACCTGCTCGACGAAGGTCATCGCTACCAGTATCTGTCGTGGGCCTCGTTCGGTGTCGCGACGGGCTTTAGCATCGCCGCCGCGTTGCTGTTCGTCCACGATTACAACGAGCAGCAGAGGCGCTTGATGCTGGTCCCGACCGCGAGCCCCTCGGGCGCAGGCGTGTCGGCGATGATCAAGTTCTAGTTCTCGGGCTAGTGCGCGGCGCTCGGCGCGGGTGCGCCCATCGAGGACGAGATCAAGGCCGCCGCTTCGGTCGAGACCCAACGCGCGATGTCCTTGTCGCTCGCGGTCAGGCCGTGCTTCTTCATGATCGCCTCGAACGAGGACTCGAGCACCGCGCAATCGGCGGGACGACGCTCTCGATCGAACGACATGCAGCTCATCAGTAGGGCATCGAGCTCTGGCGGGACGCCCGCGCGGAGTGACGATGGCATCGGCAGGTGCGGCCAGTTCTCGACACCGAGGTGCGCGAGCGTGGCGAGATCGAGGTTGACGCCGTGGTTCGTGAGGATCTCGAACGCGACCGCACCGACCGAGTAGACATCGGCGCGCACGTCGACTTGTTCGCCCACGCGCTGCTCGGGCGCCATCATCGAGGGCGTGCCCTTGGTCTCGCCGGCGACCGTCAGGTGGTTCTGCGACGCTGCCTTCGCGATCCCGAAATCGACGACCTTCACGCCGCCCTGTCGGGACACGAGGACGTTCGCGCTCTTGACGTCGCGATGCACGAGGTTCATCGGTGCACCGTCGGCCGACGTCGCGCGATGAGCGGCATCGAGGCCATCGCAGATCCGGCACAGGATGCCGAGCCCGACGTCGAGCGGTAGCGGGCGCTGTGCCGCGCGCGCCGCGGCGAGCAGCTTCTCGAGATCGACGCCGTCGACGTACTCCATCACGATGACGTAGTCGTTGCCGATCTTGCCGAGGTCCTGGATCTGGACGACGTTGGGGTGACTGATCCGCGCCGCGAGCTTCGCCTCGTCGAGGAAGTGCTCGACTGCGCGCTCGTTGCGCGCGAGGTGCGGGTGCATGACCTTGACCGCGACTTGCTTCTCGAAGCCGCCCTCGCCGCGTGCGCGCGCGAGATAGACGTCCGCCATGCCGCTCGAGCCGATGCGCCGGATGACCTCCCAGCGCCCGATCATGCCGCCTGCCCCGAGGTTCGAGGTCGTGAAACCCTGCGTGCTGTCGATCGGTGCTGGCGTCCCGACCGCGCCTCCCACGCCGCCCATCGACACGGCAGTTTGCTCGAAGCTCGGCCCCGTGGAGACGCGCGCCGGCGTCATCCCCGGCGTGGTCGTGCCCGCCTGCGCACCGACCTGGCCAGGGTGAGCCAGCGCTTGTCGCGACTTGCCACCGACGAGACCGATGACGATCAGCAACAAGCCCAGGCCCGCGGCGCCACCCCCACCCGCCTCGAGCGGGGTCGATGGACCACCAGTGACCGGTGCTGCGTAGACCGTGATCTTCGCGTTCGGCACCGACGGCAGCGGCATCGTGGTCGCGGTACCACCGGTCGACGTGGGCCCGATCTGGCGCACGGTGCCATCACTCTCGAACGAACCGGACACGTGCGCGGCGGAGAGCTTCGCGAACGACGGCGCGAGATCGAGTCGCCGACTCACCATCACGTAGCCATCGAGCTCGCCCGCGCGATCCTTCGGCTTGACGGTCGTGACTTCGGTGACGATCGCGCCATCGCCGTCGATCTCGAAGTAGCTGCCGATCTTGCCCGCATGCGCCGAGCGCATCACGGTCGAGGGTTTGATCAACAGCAGCGCGGTCGGCGCGCCGCCCTTGAGGGTCTGACCGAGCTCGATCACCTCACCAGGCTTCGCGGTGATCGCGAGCTCGCCGTGATCGACCATCTCGCTGACGGTCGCCTTGTCGGTCGCGATCGCGCCCTGCACCGGGCCGAGGCTCGCGAGCGATTCAGCGGCGCCCTTGACCGCGGCTTGCGCGGCGCGAATGTCGCCGTCGAGCTGGCCGATCGCGGCGGTCATCGTCGAGGAAGCTTCGGGCGTCATGCCGCCCGTGACCTTGCGCGTCGCGCCGTAGCCCGCGATGGCGCCCCCCGCAACCAACAGTACGAGCCCCGCAGCGACGAGCGCGGTCTTAGCCACGCTTGCCACCGAATTTGTCGGGCGTCGGGCCCGACGGCGCATCGCCAGCAACGCCGACGGTGACGTCGTTCGAGCCCGCCTTGATCGTGACGTCCTGCGTGATCGGCGCCTTGGACCGCTCGCTCCACGCCTTCAGGTGATACTTGCCTGGCGGCAGGTGCTTGAACGAGAACTTGCCGGCATCGTCGGTGACGACGTACGCGGGCGCCGACACGACGGCGATGTACGCCGACATGTTCGCGTGCAGGTTGCAGCCGAGCCGCACGATGCCCTCTTTGGCGAACGTGTACTCGCGTGCCTCGCCGGCCTTGTAGATACCGAGGTCGAACGACGCGAGCGGTGATGACGAGAACACGTTGTGGAACACGCCGTCGAAGTTCGGGAAGCTCACGGTCGAGCCGACCGGAATCGCCATCACGTGCGGAAGGAACGTGCGATCGCGTTGCTCGATCGCGCGATGCTTGACGATCCGCGGCGCCCACTTGCCGGTCGCGGGCTCGAGCGTCACGAGGCCAAACGCGCCCGACATCGCCTTGCCGTCGAGGGTCATCGAACCCGTGAGCGAGCCTTCGACCTTCGGCGGCGGAACCTTCGCGGCGGCGTCTTCCTCTTCGGAGCTGCCGACCGTCTTGGGCTGTGGCGGCGCGGCGGGATCGACCTTCTCGGTCGGCGTGGTGATCCGGACCGGCCCACCCTCGCGGAACACGCCTGCGATCGCTGCGACCGCTTCAGGGCCCGTGAGGAGCTCGGCGGTCGAGAACAGCTGCTCGGCGAGGTTCTTGTTGCCACCGTCGAGCGCCTTCTGCGCTTTGTCGAGGAGATCGGCGGCATCGCGGAAGCCCGCGGCCTTCTCGCCGGCTGGCGTCAGCTTGCCTGTTGGCTTCGCAGCGACGGCACCTGCGGGCTCGGCCCGCTTTTTTTCTCCGGGCTTGCAGTCGTAGTAGCAGTCCTCGTTCTTGCTCGCCGAGGTGTGCTTGCTGCTCGCACAGCTCGCGATCGTGAGTGCGGCGAGCGTGACCGGTCCCCTGATACGCATCGACGGTACTGTACGCCAGACACGATGGTTCAGATCAGTTCCTGACCAACCTTGCCGTCCTGGACCGGGAACGGTAGGTTGCGAACGAATTTCGGAGCCTAGCAATGGTTTTCGGTTTGTTTTCCAAGGACCGCGCTCTTCAGCGCACGATCGAAAAGGCGACGAACAAGCTCGCCCAGCAACCCGACCGTTGGGGTGCGCTCGAAAAGTTGCGCGAGGATGGCTCCGACGACGCCATCTTCGGGTTGTGTAAGCGGTGGAGCGTCACCTCGAACAAGGGCGTGGAGGACGAGCAGGAGAAGAACTGGGTCGTCGACGTCCTGAGCGAAAAAGGTGAGGCATGTCTGCCCGGCCTCGTCCGGTTCATGAAGTCGGCCGACCAGCTCGCGCATCCCTTGCGCGTCCTCGAGAAGGTCGCCAACCACGACAAGCAACTCGCGGTCATCGACGAGCTGCTCGCGGCCGAGCCGCCGGGCTACGTCCGGATGCCCGACAAGCGGATCGATCTCATCAAGTGGTTCACCGAGCACAAGGGCATGTCCGACGACGAGGTGCTCAGCCGCGTCGCGCCGTACGTCGTCGACTTCGACGAGAACTCGCGGTTCACCGCGATCGAAGGCCTCGCCACGAAAGACCCCGAGAAGATCGCGAAGCCGCTGATCGATGCCCTGCTTCGCCCCGAAGAAGAATCTGGCCGGATCAAGCGCACGATCCTCGAGGTCCTCGAGCGCACCAAGGCGCCCCTCGGTGATCGCGCGAGCGAGGTCGCGGGCGTGGTCGCGGCTGGGCCACTGAGTGGCAGCTTCAAGGTCGACGGCAAGATCGTAAAGTCCAGGTAGCCGATGTCCGCGACGATCGAGCTCCTCACCGAAGTTCCGATGTTCGCGGAGCTCGACGACTCGGGTCGGTTGATCCTCTCCGAGCGCGTCGATCTCGAGGAGATGAAGGAAGGCGAAGTCCTGTTCGCCTATGGTGACCCCGGCGATTGGATGGGCATCGTGCTCACGGGCGAGGTCGAGATGTCGGTCAAGATCAAGACCGGCGAGAACGTGTTCCTCGAGAAGGCCGAGCACGGTGACTTCTTCGGCGAGATCTCGCTGCTCGACGGTGGCTCGCGCACCGCGCGTGCGGTGTGCACCAAGTCGGGTCAGCTGATCGTCGTCGATCGCGGGGACCTCGACGAGCTGTTGAAGCTGCGTCCCGAGGCCGCGATGAACCTCCTCACCGCGACTGGCAAGCGGCTGCGCGCGAACGCGCAAGTCCTTCGCAACACCGCGGCACGAAACACCTACGACGTCGCCGAGGCGCACCAGAACATCATCGCGCGCGGCGCGGATTGGGTCGCGAACTTCTCGGGCTCGCTCGCGTTCCTGCTCATCCACATCTTCCTGTTCGCCGCCTACATCCTGCTGAACACGAATCTGCTGCCGTTCGGAAACTTCGACCCGTTCCCCTACGGCCTCTTGACGATGGTGGTCTCGCTCGAGGCCATCATCCTGTCGACGCTGCTCTTGTACAGCCAGAACCGTCAGGCCGCCCGCGACCGGGTGCGAGCCGACATCGAGTACGACGTCAACCTCAAGGCTGAACTGCAGATCCAGCACCTCCACGAAAAGATCGACCAGATCCACGCGCAGATCCTCGGGCGGCTCGACCAGATCGAGCCCAAACGCAACAAGCACACCGGGCTGCCGCACGACGTCACCGGCTAAGCGTGGTAAGCACTCGTTCCGATGCCACGTCGGAAGGATCTCGAGTCCATCCTCATCATCGGGTCCGGGCCGATCGTCATCGGCCAGGCATGCGAGTTCGATTATTCGGGCACGCAGGCGTGTAAAGCGCTCCGAGAAGAGGGCTTACGCGTCGTCCTGATCAACTCGAATCCGGCGACGATCATGACGGACCCCGAGCTGGCCGACGCCACGTACGTCGAGCCACTCACGGTCGAGGTCCTCGACAAGGTGCTCGCGCGCGAGAAGGTCTCGGCCATCCTGCCGACGCTCGGCGGACAGACTGGCCTCAACCTCGCGATGGCCGCGCACAAGGCCGGCCTGTTCGAGAAGCACGGCGTCGAGTTGCTCGGCGCGACGATCAAGACGATCGAGATGGCCGAGGACCGCGAGCTGTTCAAGCAGGCGATGGCGCGCATCGGTCTCGCCTGTCCGAAATCGCGGCTCGTGCACTCGGTCGCCGAAGCGCGCGCCGTGATCGACGAGATCGGCTTCCCCGCGATCCTCCGCGCTTCGTTCACGATGGGCGGCTCGGGCGGCGGCATCGCCTACAACAAGCCGGACTTCGACCGGATGGTCCAGTTCGGCCTCGATCAGTCCCCCGTGCACTCGATCCTGGTCGAGGAGAGCGTGCTCGGCTGGAAAGAGTTCGAGCTCGAGGTCGTACGCGACGCGAAGGACAACGCGGTCATCGTGTGCTCGATCGAGAACCTCGATCCGATGGGTGTTCACACCGGTGATTCGATCACCGTCGCGCCGGTGATGACCCTGACCGATAAAGAATATCAGCGCATGCGCGATGCCTCGATCGCGATCCTGCGCGAGATCGGCGTCACGACCGGTGGCTCGAACGTGCAGTGGGCCGTCGATCCGAAGACCGGCCGCATGCTCGTGATCGAGATGAACCCGCGGGTGTCGCGCAGCTCGGCGCTCGCGTCCAAGGCGACCGGCTTTCCGATCGCGAAGATCGCCGCGAAGCTCGCGATCGGCTACACGCTCGACGAGCTCCAGAACGACATCACCGAGGTCACGCCTGCCAGCTTCGAGCCCACGATCGACTACGTCGTGGTGAAGTGGCCGCGCTTCGCGTTCGAGAAGTTCCCCTCGGCCTCGACCACGCTCGGTCCGCAGATGAAGTCGGTCGGCGAAGCGATGGCGATCGGGCGCACGTTCGCCGAGGCGTTCGGCAAGGCGATCCGCTCGCTCGAGACCGGCCGCGCCGGGTTCGATCTCGCGATGACGTATGGCGATGACCTGATCGCTCTCGAGCGTGCGATGGCGATCGCGACGCCGGACCGGATCTGGCAAGTCGCGCGCGCGTTCCAGCTCGGCCTGACTGCCGAACGCGCACACGAGCTCACGCGGATCGATCCGTGGTTCCTTCATCACATCCGCACGATCGCCCAGGCCGAGATGGAGGTCGCCGAGACCCCGCTCGCCACGCTCGACCTGCGTCGCTTCAAGCGGCTCGGCATGAGCGACCGGCGGATCGCCGCACTGACCAACTCGAAAGAAGCCGACGTTCGCGGCGCGCGCCACGCCGCTGGCATTCGTCCGGTCTACAAGCGCGTCGACACGTGCGGCGCCGAGTACGAATCGAACACGCCGTACATGTACTCGTCGTACGAGGACGAGTGCGAGGCGCGGCCGACGAACGCGAAGAAGGTGATCATCCTCGGCGGCGGTCCGAACCGGATCGGCCAGGGCATCGAGTTCGACTATTGCTGCTGCCACGCCGCGATGGCGCTCGCCGAGCTCGGCATCGAATCGATCATGGTCAACTGCAACCCCGAGACGGTGTCGACCGACTACGACACCTCCGACCGGTTGTACTTCGAGCCGGTCACGCTCGAAGACGTGCTCGAGATTTGCCACGTCGAGAAGCCGTGGGGCGTGATCGTGCAGTTCGGCGGTCAGACGCCGCTCAAGCTCGCCCTACCCCTCGCTGCGGCCGGCATCCCGATCCTCGGCACGAGCGCCGATGCGATCGACCGCGCCGAAGATCGCGAGCGCTTCGGCGAGGTGATGGCGAAGCTCGGGCTTCGCGCACCGCGCTGGGGCATCGCCCGCTCGCTCGAAGAAGCGCGCGAGGTCGCGAACGAGATCGGGTTCCCCGTCATGGTGCGTCCGAGCTACGTGCTTGGCGGTCGCGCGATGGAGCGGGTCTACGATGCGCGCGGGCTCGAAGACTACTTCGGTCGGTTCTTGCTCGCCTCGGGCAAGGGCGGCGCCGGATCGACCGGCAACGACGAGAACGCGACGATCGGCTTTCCGCTGCTCGTCGATCAGTTCCTGTCCGAGGCGGTCGAGCTCGATGTCGATGTCGTTGCCGATCAGACCGGCGCGGTCGTCGTCGGCGGCGTGATGGAGCACATCGAAGAGGCCGGCATCCACTCCGGCGATTCGGCCTGCTCGCTGCCGCCATACTCCCTGCCGATGGATATTCGCGACGAGGTCAAGCGTCAGGCGCGCCTGCTCGCGACCGAGCTCCACGTCGTCGGCCTGATGAATGTGCAATTCGCCGTGCACTCCGGCGATGTCTACGTCCTCGAAGTGAACCCGCGCGCATCGCGGACCATCCCGTTCGTCTCCAAGGCGATCGGTAAGCCGCTCGCGAAGATCGCCGCGAAGGTGATGGTCGGCAAGACGCTCGCCGAGCTCGGCTTCACGACCGAGACCGAACCGCGCCACGTCTCGGTCAAGGAGGTCGTGTTCCCGTTCGTGAAGTTCGAAGGCGTCGACACGATCCTCGGTCCCGAGATGCGGTCGACCGGCGAAGTCATGGGCATCGATGTCGACTTCGCGCGCGCGTTCGCGAAGAGCCAGCTCGCGGCCGGCATGAAGTTGCCGACGAGTGGCGTCGCGTTCCTGTCGGTCCGCGAGCTCGACAAGCCCGCCGCCGTCGAGATCGCGCGCCGGCTCGTCAACCTCGGCTTCACGCTGATCGCGACACACGGCACCGCCGCCTTCCTGAAGACCGCCGGGCTCACCGTGAGCGGCATCAACAAGGTGCTCGAAGGCCGGCCGCACTGTGTCGACGCGATGGACAATCACGAGATCGATTTCGTGATCAACACGACCGAGGGCACGCAAGCCGTGCAGGACTCGCAGTCGCTCCGGCGCGCCGCGCTGATGAACGGTATCGCGTACTACACGACCCTGCGCGCCGCTCGCGCCGCGCTCGAAGCGATCGCGGTCGAGAAGCGCGGCGACATGCGCGTGCAGCCGCTCCAGGCGTACTGAGTCTCGCTAGATCGGTTTGATCTCCGTCATGAACTGACGGATCGCTTCGCGATGGGCCTCGAACCCGGCCGGGCTCGCCTCGCCAACGATGACCAGATACTTCTGCGCGGGCGTATCGATCACGCCGACCGAGAGCTCGACGGGCTGGCCGTGGAACGTGCCCTTGCCGTCCTGGAACATCGCCGGCATGCCATTGATCTCGGCGTTGACCGGAGCGCCCTCGAGCGAGAACGCCTCGTAGCCGACGAGTGCGCCGACTCCGATCCCGACGAGCGCAGCGGCGAGGTCCTGGCCATCGACGACCGTGACCTCGAGATCGACGGACTGATCGGGCGACGCGATCGCGAGCGTGTCACCGGCAGAATCGTCGACGTGCCAGCCGGCCGGGATGGTCAGCTTGACCTTGCCGGCCTCGTGGACGCGCTCGTCAGCAGAGCTGTGAGCTGGATCGGTCGGACCCGCAGAGTTGGCGCCGCAAGCGGCGAGGACAGCGAAGGCGATTGCTTTCATGCCGCCCAGACGCCGCTCGATCTGCGAAGTCGCGCGAAATCAGCGTGGACCCCGACGATCTCGTCGCACCGGCTCGCTCAGCCTGCGGGCGCGAGCTCGACGGCTTCGAGCGTCGCGAAGTCGGCGACGAGTGCACGATACCAGGCGCCGGCCTGGGTGGTGCGACCGGCCAACGCGCGCGTACCCCAGAGGATCGCGAGCGCGTGCTGGGTTCGGCCGTGGGTCTTCGTGCGCTGCGCATCTTTGACGGGCGTGCCCGTCGGCCCGTCCGCATCGAACAAACAGCACAAGCCGCTTACATCGATCAGCTGACCGGACGGATTGAACGGGTACGACGTGCCCTGCTCGGCGATGCCGACGCGCAGAGTGCCGTGGGTACGATCGAGATCGACGAGGCTGATCGGCAGGCCGCTGTGCAGGGAGACGACGTTGCACGCGTCGACCGCGGCGTTGATCGCGGGGAAGGTTCCCGCCTGGTGCACCGCGTGGAGGTACTCGGACGCCGGCTTGCTCCGCCCCGCGGGCTTGAACCCGCCGTGGCGAAGCAGCGCGCGGACCTCGGCGCGCACGGTATCCGACGAACAAATCGGTGCGCTTGCTTGCGGTTCGAGGAGCGCGAGAATGCTCGCCGGCGTCACGAGCGCATCCAGGGGCTGCGCGAATCGCATGACAAACGCGTCGAGGTCGAGCAGTGGATGGTCCGCGACAGAAACCGTCAGTGCCATAGGAGCGCCCAGAGCCTTCCTAACCAGTGGCTAGGATACAATGTCTCCGTGGCTGCTCGGCTAGGCCGGTACGAGCTGATCACCCGAATCGGACAGGGTGGGATGGCGGAGGTTCAGTTGGCCCTCCAACGCGGACCTGCGGGCTTCGAAAAACTCGTGGTCGTCAAGCTCGTGCACGCCGAGCTCGCTACCCAGAAGGCATTCGTCGACATGTTGCTCGACGAGGCGCGGGTCGCCGCACTCGTGAAGCATCCGAACGTCGTCGATATCTACGACCTCGGCGAAGCCGACGGCAAGTACTTCATCGCGATGGAGTACCTCGAGGGCGAGCCGCTGCTTTCGGTGTTGCGCGCTGGTCGCGAAGGCAAGCGGCTCGATCCGTTGTCGACGGGCCGGTTGATCGCCGACACCGCCGAGGGCCTCGATGCCGCGCACGAGCTGCGCAGCATGGCAGGTGAGCGGATCGAGCTCGTGCATCACGATATCTCGCTCGGCAACATCGTCGTGCTCTACAGCGGTCAGGTGAAGCTCGTCGATTTCGGCGTCGCGAAGGCGACCCGATCGGCGACGGGTCCCCAGACCAAGGTCCAGGGCAAGTTCAGCTACATGGCACCGGAGAAGCTCAAGGGCTCGCCTGGTGATCGCAGGAGCGACATCTTCTCGCTCGGCTGCGTGATGTGGGAAGCGCTCACGCTCAAGCGCTTGTTCCGCGGCGGCAACGACGCCGAGACCATGAAGATGGTGCTCGGGCAGACGATTCAGCCACCGTCCCAAGCGAACCCCGAGGTCCCGTTCGTGTTCGACGCGATCGTGATGCGTGCGCTCGAGCGAGATCCAGCGAGGCGTCAACGCACGGCGAAGGAGCTCGCGGTCGAGCTCGAGGAGCTACTGCGCGTCGCCGGGTACGGCGCGAAGAACGATCCGATCGCGAAGTACATGCAGGAGACGTTCAAGGACCATATCGACGCGCGCAAGAAGCTCGTCCAGGAGGTCGTGAGCAAAGGTTCCGCGAGTGCCGCGACCGTCGATGCCGCGTTTCATGCGCATCAGATCATCGCGCAAGGCTCGCCGCGAACGACGGCGCTCGGCGATTTCTCGCGCCAGATGCACTCGTTCAGCGCGGTCCTGCCGGGTCCACCTCCTCCACCTCCGCCGGATGCGTTCGACGATCCGGACGGTGGTCAGACCGAGATCCAGAGCTCGGCCTTCGATGGTGGCACGACCGAGATCGCACCGCCGCCGATCAGCGACGAGGACTTCGGGCTGACGCCGCCGCCGCCCTCACCCGGCGAACAGGTTCGTCCGCTCGTCGGACCGCCGGTGCCGAGCCGGATCGTGACCGTGCTGGATTGGGCCGAGGATGTCGCGGCGGATCCGAGGAAGCGCACGATCGCCTCCGTGATCTCGGGAGGCGTCGCGGTGGTGCTGTTGATCGTCCTGATCGCGAAATGCGCGCACACCAACGAAGTGCCGCGGGTCGCCGCGCCAGCGCACCGCGCCGATGCGGGCTCGGTCGTCGCCGTCGTCACCCCCGATGCCGCGCCCGGCGATGCCGCGCCCGCCGATGCCGCCCGTGCCGAGAGCGCCTCGATGGCCTTGCCCGAGCCCGTCGCTCCGCACATCCCGCTCGTCGTCGACCACAAACCGACTCGTACGCCGAACCCCGATCTGCAGTTTCAGAAGGCGTTCCAGCTGTTCGTCAAAGGCGATGCGAAGGGCGCGCTCGCGCTGTTGAAGATCGCGAAGGCCTCGAATCCGAGCTACGCGCCGACCTGGCGGTTGCTTGGCCAAGTCTACAAGAAGCTCGGCGATCGCGGTCAAGCGAAGGCCGCGTTCGGCCGCTACCTCGTGCTCGCCCCGAATGCAGGCGACGCGCCCGCGGTCCGCAAGGAAACCGAGTGAAGGCGGCACGGTCCGGCCGCCGTCACCCGCCCTGCCCCTCCGCGCGTTGCAACAACTGCTGAGCTTGCAGCGGGGGCCAGATACAGGTACCACTCGGGTGGATTCCCATGGCCGAGAAATTCCCCATGACCCCGGCGGGTTACGCGACGATGAAGGCGCACCTTCACCGCTTGAAGAACCACGACCGGATCCGGAATAGCCGAGCGATCGAGGTCGCGCGTGGGCACGGCGACCTCAAGGAAAACGCTGACTACAGCGCCGCCAAAGAGGAACAGGGCCTGATCGAGGCCAAGATCCGCGAGCTCGAAGCAAAAACGGCGATGGCCGAAGTTATTGATCCAACCAAAATGTCGGGTTCGCGGGTCAAATTCGGCGCCACCGTGACGATCGAGGACGCTGATTCGGGAGACGTGTCGACCTACGTGATCGTGGGCGAGCATGAAGCCGCGATCAAAAAGGGTCGGATCTCGATCGGCGCGCCGCTCGCGCGCGCGCTCATCGGCAAAGAGCTGGGCGAAACGTTCACCGTGCAAAGCCCGAAGGGCAAGCGCGACTATGAAGTTACGAAGGTCGAGTGGCACGACGTGCCGCCCCTCGACGAGGAGACCGCGTCGTGAAGTTCAAGCTTGTCTTTGTTTCGTGCGCGCTCGCGATCGCCGGCGCCTTCCTCGCCTGCGGTCAGAGCAAGGGGCAGCGCTGCCAGATCGATAGCGATTGCAACAGCAACCTCTGCTCGACCTCGACCGGTGTCTGCACGGATCTCAGCGCGAACGGCGGCATCGACGCGACGCCTCCCGACGCGCCCCGCGACGCGGCGCGCGACGCCTTCTGATCACAGCTGCTTCGCGCAGCGAAAGCCGATGTGTGAAAATCGGCCGTCCGGTGCGTACAGGATATTGAATGGATCGCGCACGTTCGTGCGACCGAGGAACGCGGGCTGACGCCACGAGCCGCCGCGCACGACCTTGGGCTCGTTCGCGTTGCCATCGCGGAATGGATTGATCGTACCGAGCCCGGTGTAGCCGATGGTCTTCTCGTTAGGGGTCAAGCTCTGCGAGAGCCCCCCGAGCGTGTCCGCGGTCCACTCGGCGACGTTGCCCGCCTGATCGCGTGTGCCGTACGGGCCTTCGCCCCACGGATAGGAGCCAGGCGCGGCGATCAGCACGGTCCCGTCGCTGTCGTCCGGATCGCCCATGAACGCACTCGGGATGCCGAAACCGGCATTCTTGTCGAGCTCGCGGACCACGAGGTCGCGGCTCTTGCCGTGATTGAAGTCGGCATCGCGTAGCTTGCCGCCCCAGGGCCACGTCCGATTATCGTCGCCGCGCGCCGCGCGCTCCCACTCGGCTTCGGTCGGGAGCCGCCCGCCCTGCCAGCGGCAGTAGGATTGCGCCTCGAACCACGTCACGTTGACGAGCGGCCACGAGCCGACGATGTAGCGCTCGTCGCCTGACACCAGGGGATCGAGCGCGCATCGTCCGGCGGCCATGCAGCGACGATAATCCGCGACCGAGACCTCGTCGCGATCGATCGCGAACGCCGAGACGTAGACCCTGCGCCACGTCGCCGTGCCTGCCTCGCTGCTGGTCTTGTCGGCCATCGCTTCGTTCTGCGCGTGATAGAGGCCGCAGAATGTGGCGAGGCCGCCGTTCGGGAGCGGGAACTCGCGCACGTCGCGTTGCTCGAACGCGAGCGCGCACTCCTGATCGAGGGTCGCGAGGTCGTCGTCACCGGAGATCCCCATCACGAACTGCCCCGCCGGCACGAACACGGTGCGCGAGCGCGGATCCTCGACGCGCACGACCCGGCCACTGGCGGTGGCGACGCTCGCGATCAGCCCGAGGACGAGCCCGACGTTCGCGGAGATTCGCACCCGGTGATCCTGGCGCGGATTCAAGGCGCCAGCAACCACGCACGTGCGATGCGTACGCGATCCGCACTCTGGGGCTGCGCGAGGCCGAGCAACTCGAGCAATTCGTCGGTCATGGCAGCACGCCCCAGGTGTCGCGCGAGGCGGACGAGCGCAGCGGTCCGGACCTCCGGGACCTCATCGCTCCGCGCCAGCTGGCGCAGGCCCGCGTCGTCATGGCTGCCCGCGATCGCCGCGAGCCGGACCTGCGGTGCGGGATCGGTGAGCGCTGGCTCGCCCGGATCGCGCGCGGCCACCAGCGACGCGATCGCGGCGGCACGTACGTCGGCATCGCGGTCATCCGCGAGCGCGTGCAACACGACAGGATCGACGGACGCGCGAGCGTAGGCCGCGCGGACCTCCGCGGCCGGATCCTCGAACCCGCGATCGAGGTGCGCCGGATCGACGAGCGCGACGGCGCCCAGCGCACTCGCACGCACCGCGCGATCGCGATCGCGCTGCAACGCGACGAGCTCCGCACGCGATCGCTCGAGCAACTTCTTGTCGCGGATCGCGGTCTCGGCTGCCGCGGCCGCACAGCTCGCACGTACGGTCGCATCGGCATCGTGAAGGCCGCGTGCGACGAGCTCGACCGCTGCAGCAAGTGTCACTCCGCTGACCGACGCACACACCGCAGTGCGCGTCGTCGCCTTGCCTCTGGCGAGCCAGCTCGAGAGCTGCGGGAGCAAGCTGGCACGTGGCACGAGCGCGAACGCCTCCAGCGCGATCGGATTGGGGCCTGCCGCGAGCGCCTTCGCGATCGCCTCCTCGGCCTCGGCTCGCGCGCCGAGCCCGACGAGCGCACG
>JANXOP010000068.1 GCA_025357755.1 Kofleriaceae bacterium
GAACCACCGCGAGCGACGCTGCCGCGATCACTCAGGCGCCGAAGCCGACGAATACGGATCTCGATCCGGCGCACGCTCTCTCTCGCCTCGAGATCGAGCTCTCGACCATGCAGAGCGCGCTCACGCCGTGGCAGGTCGATCATCCGATCGGTTCGGCCTTGTCGTTCGTGGCACGTCGGCGCGCCGAGCTCGCTCGTTCGCCGAGTCGAGCCACGCACTGGGCACCGGTCCTCGCGGCCCAAGAACGGGCCGTGAACGCAGCGTCGTCGGAGGTCACGACGCTCGTCGCGAAAATTCCCGCTGCGGCGGCGAACCCTCATCATCCGATGGCCGCGACGCTTGCCGCGTACGCGCGCGCCATCGGCGTCTCGCACCTCGCGTCGCAGGCACTGCCAGCGCTTGCAGAGGCGCGTCACCTGCGCGAGATGTTGCCTCTCGCCATCGCGGAAGAGCAAACGGCCGACGCTGGTTCGCGAGGCGCGCAGGTCAATGCGCAGGTCGCGCTCGACCTCGCGACGCGTGCCGCGGACCTGCGTGCCCACGCCGAACGCGATGGAAAAGTCGATCGCGCCGCCGTCAACGTGCTCGCCGCCGACACCCAAGAAGCGACGTTGAATGCGCAACTCGGCTCGCTCGAACACACGCTCGCCGAGCTGAACGCGATGGCCGACGAGGCCGGGATCACGAGCTCCAACTACGAGAACAACCTCCCCACGGTTCGCCTCGCCGGCGCGGTGCTCTCGAAGCGGATCGCGGGCTGGCGCCGGCAACTCGACGACGCGAAGCACTTCAAGGGTCCCACGACGGGCCACACGGGCGACGAGACCGTCGTCGAACAGCGTCGCAACACGATGACGCAGATCACGACCTCGCTCGCGAATAGCATCGCCGAGATCCAGATCGATAAGTACGTCGTGTGGGCGGGGACGGCGATTCGTGATCAACTGGTCTTCCAGCGGGTCGTGAAGCTCGTCGCCCGACTAGCGGGCGAGATCGCGATCATGATCGCCTCGATGCAGATCGCTGGCGCCGCGGTCACGGCCTTCCGTGGCGTGATGGTCGGCCTCGAGATCGCCGAGGACGTGCGCGGCGCGAGTCTCGCGGTTCGGATCGTGACGTCGATCGCCGCCGCGGGTGTCCAGACGGTCGGTCAAGGCGCGATCGGTGGCGAGGTCTCGATGCGGGCGTTCGCCGAGAACGCAGTGGCGCTCTCGACGATGACCGAGGTGCTCGGTCCATTCGAGGGGTTCCTCGCCGAATCGACGGCACTCGAAGCGGACCTGCGCACGTTCGCGCAGCGCGCGGCTCGAGGCGTGGGTCGACTAGCGCTCCAAGGTTCCGCGGGATACGTGGGCTCGGCGGCGAGCCAGCTGGCCGTACAGGGATATGTCACGAGCACGACCGACGGCGGAATGGTCGAGCAAGGAATCACCCTGCTCGTCGGCGAGCTCGTGCACCAGCGGAGCCAGAACATGCAGCGGCGCCTCGCGGAGGCCCAGCACGCACTCGGCGAGAAGGCGCCGCCGACGCTCTACGAGAAGGCCAAACAACTCGGCGAGCGCGCGCGTCGGCGAGTAAAGACGGCCGAAGAAGCCCAGACGCTGCTGGCCGACATGGTGGCCGCACAACGCGAAGAGGCTGCACTCTACAAGGGCCATCCCGAGCTCGAGAAGAAGCTGAGTGAGGAGCCGGCCCTCGGTGGCGACTTCGTCGCAGTGCCGCTCGCGCTCGTGCACGGTCTCGAGCCCGTTGTCGAGGGCCACGCGTACCTCGGGACCAAGGCGCAGATCGAGCACGCGGCGGAGGCGCTCCGCGCCACGGGGTTCGATCCCGAGCCGACCGCAGATGCACCGGCGGGCGTACACCGGTATCGCGTCGCGGGTCGTACGGTCGAGCTTCGCGAACGCGACGCGGCGGGAACCCGAGCGGGCGATCATGCCGAGCCCTCTGCCCGGTTCACCGATGCGGACCGCAAGCTCATCGCGGAGATCGCGACGCTGCGAAAGCAACTCTCCGTGGCGCGCACGGCAGGGCCCGAGGGCGTGGCAACGGCAGGCGAGCTCTCTCGACGCATCGAGCAAAGCGAGAGAGCGCTGAAGATCGTGGGCGACGGCGCCGTGGTCGAAGCGCGCCGGCGCGCTGCGGAAGTGCAGATGGAGGTGCTCGCGAATGCGCCGCGCCGCGACCAGATGCACAAGGGGCTCGGCGGCGAGAAGGCCCACCCGGGGATCGAGCTTCATAGCCACTTCATGGCGGTCGTTCCCGCCGAGGTGTATCGGCAGCGCGCAGCGGTGGCGCGTGGTGAACCAGCCAATCGGTCGTGGCAGCCGCTGCTCGAACAGATCGCCGATCTTCCGAAGCTAGCGTCGGCGAAGGACCGCGCCGAGTTCATGAACGAGACCGAGGGCGATCGCATCAAGCACCGCGCGAAGGCAGGTGATGCGATCCGGATCGTCATCGAGGCACACGAGCAGGTCGAGGCACTGCGCCGGCGCGCGAACGACGAGCGAACGGCGCCGCAGGATCGCGCTGCCTTCACGCGTGCGGCGGAAGCCGTCGCCGAAGAGGCGTGCCGCACTGCACTGTCGGCAACGTCGGAGACGCCGTTCGACGGCGCCTACGTGATCATCGAGGGCCTGGTCCAGACGACGTTCGGCGGCGCCAAGCACGCCGGCGAGACAGCCGCCCATGCAGAGCAGCGCGCCTACGATGACTTCATCCGCGAAACGATCCTCGAGCTTGCACGCACCGGCACCGGCTACTCGGAGCAGTCGACCGGGGTCAACAAGCTCGCCGGCAAGGTTCACCCGGATCGGATCCAGGCGGTGCTGGACCAGTTGATCGCCGAGGGCTTGATCAAAGCGGGGCAGGTCGAGATCAAGATGCTCGGCATGGTCACGACGCGCAACTACGGCGAGCGCGATCACGACCTGCCCCCGCTCGACGGGCCCCCGCGGTCACGTGAGGCGCGCGCCGCCCAGAACGAAAAGGCACTGGGCCAGACCGATCATCCCAGTACGATCGGCCGCGACATCGGCTCGCCGGAGGCAATCCGGTTCGACGTGACAGGTAAAGAAGACTGGAAGGTGGATCACCGAGCGATGCTCGCGAAGGCCAAAGCGACTGGTCATGTCCAGCTCGATCGGCCGCACATCGGCGAGGGCTCCGTCGACACCGTGGAGGGGAAAGCTTTCAGCACCGACAGGGACCGAGTGATCCGAGGAACCAAGCCGGCGCACTACGAGCGCGCTCGCGCCAATATCGACGTACTCCTCGACGGCGCCGAGGAACTGCAAAAGGAAGGCGCGTGGGATCCCAGACTCGTGATCACGCGCTTCGGCCACGTTACCCACCTGACGCCTCGGCAGGCGGGACGGATGAAGTCCCTCGGGATCGTTGCGGAGGCAAATCCAGGCTCGAACGTGGCGACCGGCTCGCTGAGCCAGACCGTAGGCGCACACGGACCGCGCGCGGCGTCCGAGCGACTCGACGAGCACCCGCTACCGACTCTGATCTACTACGGCGTGGACGTCGTGCTCTCCACCGATGGCCCGATGGTGATGCAGACCAGCCTCACGCGGGAATACACGCGGGCATACGCAATGATCGAGGCCGTGCTCTCCGGAGAGCAGCCGATCCGGATCGCGGTCTCGGACGCGACGATCGACGGGCACGTGCGAGGCCACGAGGCGCCGAGCGCTCCTGACCAACGCGAGCTCTACATCCAAGATCTCACAAGTGCCGAGCGATCGCGCTTCCTTCATGCCTACGAAAAACTGTTTGCCGACGCGGATCGCTACTACTTGCGACGACCCAAGCCGGGTGGTCGCTCGTCCGCGGCGCCGCTCGGTGGTCAGCACCACACGACCATCGCCGTCGAACATGGCCTGGTGTCGCGGCTCGGCGAGGCCGTGTTTGCTGGCTCTCGCGCATCCGTGCGAGAGGCCGTCACCACATATCGGAACGCGGGCTACCGCGTGGCCGGCGACGAGCTGACCGATCCGCAAGTCGTCGTGACCTCGGCCGACGGAACGTTTACGACGACACTCGAAGTCGGCGACATGACCTACACTCGTGGAGGCTCGAAATGAAGATCCCCAATATCGGATTTGCCCGCAGCTCCTTGGAGGTGCGGTTCTACCTCGCGCTGCACCGATGTCCGAAGTGCGGATCCGACGATATCGGCGATCCCAGCACCAACTGGGGCCTCATCGCCACTCCTACCGGTGCGGAATTCGGCGGCTACTTTCATGTTACCTGCCCGCAATGTGGTGAGCAGCGCAGCATCGAGTTCTTTGAGACGGCGGACTTCCGTCGCAGACACCCTTATGACGAAGTCGGCCACGAAACGCCCTCGACGATCATCTCGGCGCGCGAGTTCTCGGTCGAGCTCGAGCGCTGCCTCGCGAACTTGTGGGAGGACTTCGTCGACGCGACCAGGGCCGAGCTCGACGTGCAGGGCGGGTTCCATACGAACGCGCTCATTTGTGTGAACGAGCTGTTGAAGTTTATGCCCGCGGAGCTCGACGAGATCCCCGACAGCGCGTTCCCCGGCGATGACCTCGCGTACAAGCACGCAAATCCCCAGCGGCTCACGCGAGCGCACCTCACCGAGCAGAAGCAGCGACAGCATGCTCTCGGTCCCAAGGTCCAGGCCCGCGCGATTGCTCTCTCCGACGAGCAGCAGCCCAGCGGCGCGCCGCGTCTTCCTCTCCCACCGTTCTCGCTCGCCGCGCTCAAGCTCCACGAGAAGTGGTTCTTCGAGGGCCCGGTCGGAGAAAACCAACCGATCATCGCGCGCGGCGCTGATGCGCGCGAGATGGGCCTGTCGGCGCGCACGTTGTCGAAGGCGATCATGGAGAAGGTCACGCTCGACCACGCTGATCTATCCGCTGCCCAGCTCGACGAAGCGTTGCTCACCGAGGTCTCGTTCCGCGGCGCCTTCCTCACCAACGGATCCGCGACCGCAGCGCGCTTCACGCGTTGCCAGCTCGGTGGCGTCGATGGAACTCTGTGGCGCGTCCGCGAAGCGACCTTCGACGACTGCGATCTCACCGCGGCGGTGCTCGCGCGCTCGGTGTGGACACAGGCCACCGTCACTACGTGCGTATTCCGTGACGCCGACCTGCGCAACGCACGACTTGACGAGGCCACGTTCACCGACTGCGACTTTCGGGGCGCGGACCTCCGCGTCGTCGAGCCGGGCATCAACACCGCGCGCAACGCTCGCTTCGTCCGCTGCGACTTGCGGCAGACCCTGTGGGAAGGCCGCGAGCTGAACGAGGTCGAGCTCGTGGACTGCAAGCTCGACGACACGCCCAACTAAGTGTTCAGCGCATCGGATTCCTGGACCGCAGTGTGCCTCTTTGGTCGCGATCTAACGACACGCAGGATCGTGCACCATGAGATCGAGAAGATTGAGGACCTCGACCGAGGCGTTGCTCGCGTCCGCTCAGCCGTCGCTTGCAATCAGCTTGCGGCCCCGGGTCCACGATCTTGCGAAACGCGCTGCGTATGCCTCTTGCGTATTGATCCAAACTCCCGATCGCCGAGCCGCTACCGATCATCAGCGCGGCTTACGACGGCATGACGAGGATCCAGACCGGCGTTCAGCAGCACCAGCCGTGCGCTATCGTGCACACGCTCGGATGCAGCCTGTATCGCCAAAGAAGGACGAGAACCTCGCGAATGTTCCGGATGCGCAGGCCGAAGTGGACAACTATCTCGCAAAAGTCCAAGCATTTTTGGATGCGCCATGAGGACGACAGTGTGTTTTTTCGTTCGTGATCTGACGACACGGCAAATCGTCCGCCACGAAATCAATGAGGTCGAAACTGGAGATGCGGTCGCAGATGAACGCGCCAAGGCCCTGAGCGCACA
>JANXOP010000082.1 GCA_025357755.1 Kofleriaceae bacterium
CGGTGCCGTGCAGGTGAACGAGCCCGAGATGCAGACGGCTCTCTCGTGTTCCGTGCTGATCCTTGCACATGTGCTGCGACCTCTACCCCGCCGAGGCCTTCATCGCGTTGAGTGTCCCGCGCCGTCGGTGTTGCCTTCGCCGTGAAATGAGCGGCTCGGCCCTGGGATCGTAACTGTGACGAGGCTGCAGTCTTCACTTCATGTTGCGGCCCACGTGCTTGCCTCCCGGTGAGCAGCTCTCGCCGGTTTCCGGGCTCTCGACGCTCCGCTTCGGACACACGAATCTCTTCGTTTGCCGGGAGCCTGCTACTCGGCGCGTTACCGCTTACCGAGACGGGACTTGCACCCGCTGGATCTTCACAGCATGACGCCGGGTTTCCGCCGGGATCCCCAGCGAAGTTTCCGTCGTCTTCACGACGCACCATCGCTCCAGGCTAACAGCGGTCGGGTAGGTTGGCAGATCGTTCGTGGTCAGAAGATGATCACGGGAATCGTGCGGACGACATTGTTGGTGTCGAGCGTCACGGCACCGGTCTGCGTGAGCAAGCGGCCACTGATGAGGGCGCCGGTCTGCGCGCTGATCGAGGTCTGCGTCAGGAAGTTTCCGGCGACCTCCGCATAGGTGCCGATCACGGTCGACGAGCCCACCTGCCAGAACACGTTCGTGTCTCTGGCACCGTTGATCAGGACGACCTTGCGACCCGAGAACGCGATGAACGTGGTCGCCATCTGGAACACCCACACCGAGCTCGGATCGCCTTCGCCATCGAGGGTGAGATCACCCGCCGAGAGCTCCAGCGACGTATCCGAGACATACAGCCCGGGTGTGAGCGTGAGGCCGGCGAGGTCTCCGGTCGTCACGACCGGGGAGCCGCTGTGCGTCGCCGCGTTGTTGTACGCCGTGTTGAGGTCGGCCTTGGCCTGCGCAGCGATCGCGTCCGCCGAATGAACGGTCCCATCCATCACCACGCCGGGTGGAAAGCCGGTGATCGCAGAGCCCGGACTGATGCCGACATCGCCCGTGATCACCGTGGGCCCGGTATTCGTGATCTCGGAGCCTGCAAGGATCGCGAAGGTCCCCGCCGTCCCGAGGTCCACATCGCCTGGAGGACGGGCATCGACCGAGAGGCCATCCGTGAAGACGAAGTGGCTGTCGGCCGGAATGCTCGAATCGGGGGACGCGTCGGCCTTGGTAGCTTCGTGGTTCTTGGTGCTGTTGCAACTCGACGACAGGCACAACGCAACGAGAAGGGACAGCGATCGATTCATTGGACTCCGGAGGCTAGTTGTTTCGCGGTGGCGTCGAACTAGCAGCCTGCGCCCCTGATTTCATTGCCGACTCTAGACGCTCCGCGCTCGACGACGTTCGACCTCACGCCTCTCTCACTGCGCGACGTTCGCGTCTCGCAGGTTCACGACCTACATGCACGAAGCTGCGCGCATCCGCGCTCTGCGTTACGGCTTCGGCGCGGACGCGCGCTTGGTGTAGAGCAGCGCGCCGCCGATGGCGGCGATCGAGACGAGCGTATCGATCGCGCGGGGCTCGCCCGCGTACATCATGCCCAGGTCGGAGAGCACGAAGAGCGCGAATGATCCTGCCCACACCGCGGTGATCGCGTTGTTGATCCGCATGAATGCGGGCCGGGTCCACACCTCGGGCGGCGTCTGCTCCTTCGCGTACTGCAGCGTGAATGGTCGACCGATCACGAGCGAGCCCGCCACGATCGCGAAGAGGCCGAGGTCGATGCGCAATCCAGCATCCTGCGTCGACCAGGCGACGCCGGTCGCGAGCTTGTAGAGGCCGAGGCCACTGAACAGCGCGATCGTGCCGAGATCGAGCAGCTTGACGGTCTTGGTCGCAACCGAGATGTCTCGAAAGAGCAAGAGCGCCGCGACGACGGCCGCGCCGAGGTACGGCGTGGCGCCTCCGACGATCTTGGTGAGGATCGCGAACGTGACGAACGGGGCGAAGCCGAGCAAGAGACTCACGCGAACGTTCCGTGAAACGTGAGCGGGACATGGTGATCGATCCAGACCTTCGCGATCGGTCCGTTGGCGATCCGCGTGGCGTCGTAGACGGCGACGAAGGCTCGGTCGTGTTCGTGACACAGCGACAGCAAGTGGCCTTCGACGTAGAGCGGCTCGCTCGCACGTTGATGCGAAGGGAGCTCGTGCGCGGTGATCGTGCCGGCGTGATCGATCGAGCCGATCGCACCGAGTTGATCGAAGGTCGCGAAGGTCAGCGCGTGCTCGCGCCCTCGCTCGCCGGGAATCACGGTCGGGAACTCGCACTCGCGGTCCGCGAGTTGCTCGGAGACCAGCGTCTTGCGATCGAGATCGACGATCGCCCGGTGGTAGCGCCCATCGGAGAGCGCGGCCTGATCCTCACCGCGCACGTAGCCACCGATCTCGTGGAAGGTATCGAGCGTGGGATACCGGACGTAGTCGATGACGAGCGCCTTGCCGCGCGTGTAGGCATTCGCGAAGTGCCACTGAAAGAACGGCTCGGTCGTGAAGCGCACGACCTTCTCGGGATTCGCGATCGGGACGCAGATCACCTCGGTGCCGTGCTCCGGCTTCCACTGGATCAGATCGTTGAAGTCCCCGATCTGGAGCATCGCCCTCGCGATCGAGATCCGGATCGGCGAGACGAAGAACACCAGGTGCGTCTCGGTCGCGATGAAGTCGTGCAGCATCGTCGGACCGGCGAGCGGAATCGCGACGAGCTCGCGCGCCGCCCCGACCTCGGGTAACGCGTAGACGTGGAGCTTGGTCACGCGCCCGTACTCGAGCCCGAAATTGTAGAGCGTGCGCGTCGCCGGCACGTAGTGCGGGTGGGCCGAGAACGCACCCTGGATCACGCCGAGGTCCTGCTCGCCCAGAAAGCCGAGGTCCGCGGGCGAGAGCTCCGTCGGCTTGCCGCCCTCCATCAGCGCGAACAGCCGGTGCTGCCACATCACGACGCTGGTGTTCGCGGTGTTCTTGATCTTGCCGCGCAGCGTATTCGCGATGCGGCGGTGCCACGGTGCACTGGTGCCGTAGATCATCTTGCGTGCGGCCCGCTCCTCGACGAGGCCCGTGGTCGGCGTGATCTTGGAGGCACCCGTTGCCTGACCGTTGTCGAAGCGAATCGCCGTGACCGCGCCGTCACCCTCGAACGGATGCGCGTAGTGCGCGCCGAATTGACCGAACTGGCCGGGCCCATTGCGATACAGCGTGCCGCGCAACGAGGCCGGTAAGGCACCCTCGACGCGTAGGGGCTCGAAGCCGTGCTCGCGGGTCAGGTCCTTCGACCAGAGCTCGAGCGCGAGGTCCGGGGTGGCGGGGTGCTTGATTGCGGCTACCATGTGAACAGCGTAAACATAGAGGACTTGACCGACAAGTTAAAAATGCGAACAATGTAAACATTCCGACCAAGAAGGCGTATCACCACGGGAATCTCCGAGCGGCCTTGGTGGCAGCGGCGCTCAAGGAGATCGCGAAGAGCGGTCCCGAGGGATTCTCGCTCCGCGAGGTGGCGCGCCGTGCGGGCGTCTCGCCGCCCGCGGTGTATCGCCACTTCGAGGACAAGGACGCGCTGCTCGCCGCGGTGTCGTTGGAGTGTTACGAGCGCATCTCCACTGCGATGGCCAAGGCCGTCGCGGCGGTTCCGGAGGATGCCGACGCCCTCGATCGGTTTCGCGCGAAGGGCGTCGCGTACGTGTGCTTCGCGGTCGAGCATCCCGAGCACTTTCGCGCGATGTCGATTCCTAACCTGTTCGAGCGCATGCCGCAGGAGGAGCTCGCTCGCGCGAACGAGGGTGGGGCCAAGGAGCGTGCCGCGCTCGAACGCGCCCAGGCCGCGGGCGAGATCGCGATGATTCCCATCGACGACCTGATGTTGACCGCACTCGCCGTCACGCACGGCGTCGCGCAGATGATCGTCGAAGGCAAGTTCGGCAAGGTCGACGTCGCGCGCGCGACCGAGCTCGCGATCAAGGCGACCTCGGTGCTCGGCGCAGGCTTCGCTCCACGCTCGGAGCCGTACGACGATCCGCGTGGCAACCTGAAGCTGCCGGGCCGACCCGCCGGCGGCTAGCGGCCGGATCGAAGCCAGCTCGCGAGCGCGTCGGTGGATGTCGTGCGAAGCTCTTCGCGATGCGTACGCTCCTCGCTCTCTTCTTCATCACGAGCTCGGCCCTGGCGAGCCCGGGACCGCAGCCGCTCGCGGTGACCTCCACCATCCCCGCGGCCAAGGATGTCCCGTACCCCGGAACGCTCAAGATCGCGGTCGATACGACGGACACCGCGCGCCACGTGTACAAGGTGCGGGAAGAACTGCCGGTCGCCGCAGGCGACGTTACCTTGCTCTATCCGCGCTGGATCCCGGGGGCGCATGCACCGGAGGGCACGATCGATCGGCTCGCTGGCCTCGTGATCACCGCGAACGGTAAGCGACTCGACTGGACGCGCGATGTCAGCGACGTGTTCGCGTTTCATGTCACCGCACCGGCGGGCACGCTCGTCATCGAGTTCCAATACCTCTCGCCGGTCGCGCGCACTGTGGGCGCGCCCGAGATCGCGCGCGAGCTGCTGGTCCTCGATTGGCCGCAGGTCACGCTCTATCCCGCCGGCTACTTCACGCGCCAGATCCCTGTCGAGGCAACCGTCCGCGTTCCGGACGGCTGGAAGATCGCGACTGCACTCGACCAGATCGCGCCCGGCACGTTCAAGGTCGTTCCGGTCGAGACATTGCTCGACAGTCCGGTGCATGCCGGCCGGTTCTACAAGAAGTACGATCTCGCGCCGGCCGGCGACAAGATCGCGGTCGCGTTGGAGCTGATGGCGGATCGCCAGGACGCGGTCGAGCTGAAGCCCGAGGTGGTCACGCTCCAGCGGAACCTCGTCGCGCAGGCGTACAAGTTGTTCGGGACCAAGCACTACGACCACTACAACTTCCTGTACTCGCTCAGCGACGAGCTCGGAACGGAATCGACGATCGAGCACCATCGCGGCGCCGAGTACGTCGACCTGCTCGATACGTTCGCGGACTGGGAGCACACCAGCGCCTGGCGCGACACGTTCGCGCACGAGTACGTTCACTCGTGGGACGGAAAGTTCCGCCGCCCCGCCGATCTGTGGACCGCCGACTACAACACTGCACCGATGCGCAACTCGCTGCTCTGGGTCTACGAGGGCGGCACCGAGTACTGGGGCTCGGTCCTGACCGCGCGCTCCGGCTTGTGGACGAAGCAGCAGGCGCTCGATGAATTCGCGATCTATGTCGCTCGCATGCAGCAGCAGGCCGGCCGCAGCTGGCGCCCACTCCAGGACACGACGAACGACGAGATCGTCAACCCGCGGCGGCCGATGTCATGGGTCTCGCAGCAGCGCTTCGAGGACTACTACGTCGAGGGTGCGCTGATCTGGCTCGACGCCGACACCCTGATCCGCGAGAAGACCGGCAACAAGAAGTCGCTCGACGATTTCGCGCGCGCGTTCTTCGGTGATCACGACCGCGATTACACGCCGCTCACCTATCAGTTCGACGACGTGGTCAAGGCGCTCAACGGCGTCTACGCGTACGACTGGACGACGTTCCTGCGCACGCGTCTCACCCAGCTCGCGAAGGTGCCGCTCGATGGCCTCGCGCGCAGCGGCTACAAGCTCGTATTCACCGCGGAGCCAACCGAGCACTGGAAGAACGGCGAGGAGGTCCGGCTCAAGGGTGTCGACCACTCGTTCTCCGTCGGATTCGTGGTCGACAAGGAAGCGATGCTCACGTACGTGGCGTGGGACTCGCCGGCGGCGAAGGCCGGGCTCACGGTCGGCATGAAGCTCCTGGCGGTGGACGGCCTCCAGTACGAGGCTGGCCGACTCGCGAGGGCGATCGCGGCGAAGAAACCCTTCGAGCTGATCCTCGTCTCCGGCGAGGTCTACGTGACGAAGCGGGTCGACTACCGGGGCGGCCTGCGCTACCCGCGGCTCGTGCGCGATCCATCGCACCCGGCGCTGCTCGACGACATCCTCATGGCGAGGTGAGCGGCGGCTTCGAATTGACGTAGGCTCCGTCCGTGCTCGTCAAGATCGCGCAGCTGCTCCGCGTCGGGCGCTTCCAGCGCTGGGATGCTGCGACGGCCGGGCGCGCGACCTCGAAGCTGGCGCGGCTCACGCTGATCTTCGGGCGCAACGCGAGCGGCAAATCGACGCTCGTGCGAACGCTGCGCGCAGCTGCTGTCGCGAGCGCCCAGGACGTATTGCTCGATCGCACGCTCGACGCGACGCAGCCACCGCGCGTGCAGCTCGACTTCACCGCCGGGCCTTACACGTTCGACGGCGCCGCGTGGCAGGGCGAGCGACCGACGATCCACGTGCTCGATCGCAAGTTCGTCGAGGATAACGTGTTCGTGGGGACGCTGTCGTCGAAGCGGCACCGCACGCAGATCCTGCAGATCGCACTCGGTGCCGAGGAGGTCTCGCTCGCGGTCAACCTCGATCAGCTCTCGAAGCAGGGCCGCGAGCTCGCGCACGAACAGGGCCCGCACGACAAGCTCGTCCGCGCGATGGTCGCGAAGCACGCGATCACGGAGGTCGCGTTCCTTGCGCTGTCGCCCGTCGACGATCCCGATGCGGCCCGCGCCGCGATCGAGATGCGCGGTCACGAAGCAGCGATCGAGCGCGAGCTCGCGCACCGCGTCCAGCCAGCGGCGCTGCCCGCGCTTCCGGCACTCGACTTCGCGGTGTTCGGGGCGTTGCTCGCGACGACCTCGACCGAGCTCGCCGCCACCGTTCGCACGCACTTCGACAAGCGGTTGCACGGCAATGGCGAGGCGTGGGTGCGCGGAGGGCTCGCGTTCGTCGACGGAAAGACGTGCCCGTTCTGTGCCCAAACGGTCACCGGCAAGGCCGGCGATCTGATCGACGCGTTCGCGGAGCACTTCGATCGCGCGTATGTCGATCTCGCCGCTGCGATCACGATCGCACTCGCGGCGGCACGATCGATCACGACCTGGTGGCAGGAGGTCGCCAAGACCGCGGAGGTCAACGTGCGCGCGATCGCGGCGTGGGGAGAGCCGATCGCCTTCGACGCGCGCGAAGCCGACGCTACGGCGGTCGCGAAGGCGTTGACCACCTTGTTCGAGGCCAAGGCCAAGCGTCCGACGCGCGCCGTCGCCGCCACCGCGCTGTCCGACGCGCGCATCGCGTACGAACGGCTCGAGATAGCCACGACCGACTACAATGCCGGCCTCGACGCCTTACGCGCGACGATCCGGACCCGGCTGACGAAGCCGGCGGGCGCCGCAGCCGCGATCGCTGCCGAGCGCCGGCGGCTCGATGCGGCCATCGATCGTTACAGCGAGCCGGTGGTCCGTGCGCTCGCCGAACGGGCGCGGCTGTTCGACGCGATCGCGCGGATCGATACCTTGAAGAAGCGCGCGGTCGAAGCGATGCACGCGAAGAAGCTCGGCCAGCTCACGCAATTCACGGCGCGGATGAACGAGCTGCTCGGCATGCTGTGCGCCGACTTCACGCTCGACGAGCTCGAGACCGAGCGATCGGGAGGCACGACCGGCGCTCGCTTCACCGTGCGCATCCCGGCCGGGCGGCTCGCGGTCGGGAGCGCGGAGGGCGAGGCCAAGTTCGCGCGCGTGTTGTCGGATGGCGATCGTTCGACGCTCGCACTCGCGCTCTTCGTGGTCTCGATCGAGCGCACGCCGGATCTCGCCGAGGCGATCGTGGTGTTCGACGATCCGATGACCAGCCAGGATGCGCAGCGGTCCGAGGCCACTGCGGAGCAGATCACGCGGCTCGCGAAACGTGCGGACCAGGTGATCGTCGTGTCGCATCTCGCCCCGTTCCTGGTCCAGGTCGCCTACGACTGGCGGCGCCACGGTGGCGAGGCCAAGGCTCTCGCCGAGCTCGAGCTCGATCGCGCCGGGATGACCTTGCGGCCGTGGTCGGCCCAGGACCCTGCGACCGACGAGCACGCGCGCCGCGCCGCCGAGCTCCGCGCCTTCGCGAGCGATCCGGCGAGCGATGCGTTCGCACCGCGGATGCACGGCGAGATCCGAAAGGTCCTCGAGCACCACCTGCGCGAGACGCGCCCGGAGCTCTTCGCAAACGGTGCGGTCACACTCGAAGCGCTCGTGCGGCGCGTGCGCGCGGATGCCGAGGCGCTCGCCGCGATGAAGTGGACGGTCGACGATCTCGAAGAGCTCGATCGGCTCACCGCGTTCACCGCGCGAGCCGGAGTGCATCCTCTGCCAGAACCCGAGGTCGTGCGAGGGATGGCGCGGCGTGCGCTCGCGCTGGTCGAGCGTTGATCGTGTCGCGGTTCGACTCGATCATCGCCCGGCTCGACAGGATGCTCTTCGCGCAGCCGTTCGAAGGCCGCTTGGCCGAGCGCTATGCGATGCAGGCACGCCCGGCGTTCGGCGACCTCGACGATCGGCTGCTCGATGCCTTGGCCGACCAGCTCGCGGACGCCACGACGCTGCTCGATGTCGGGTGCGGCCCGGCCACGTTCGCGCGCCGAGCGGCCGAGCGGTTCCCGCATCTACACGTGCTCGCGATCGATCCGAGCCGCGACTTCGCGCGCCCGCACACCTCGTTCCAGGTCGCTCGTGCGCGCGGCGAGGCGCTCCCGCTCGGAGACGGCACGGTAGACGTCGCGATGTGTCTGTCATCGATCCGTTACGTCCGCGATCAGGCGACGACGCTGCGCGAGCTTCGCCGCGTCGTTCGACCAGGCGGCCGGCTCGCGATCGTCGAGCTCGATCCGGTTGCATCGCGCAGCCGGATCGAGGCGCACGCCGAGCGGCTTGGCTCGCCGTGGTTGCGCCACGCTTTCGGACCGCTGCTCCTGAGGACGGCTTCGAAGATCGAGAGGATCGAAGCCATCGCGCGCGCCGCGGGCTGGCATCGAGCCGCACTGCGCGACGACCCCGTCCAGCCGGTGTACGTGCTCGAGCTCGACTGACCCGAACGCGAGCCATGGGCTCCAGCGAGCCACGTGGTACGTTTCCGGCATGGGAGCTGTCGGAGCCCGCGAGGACGAAGCAGCCAGCATCGCGGCGTTGGCCGCGCTCGATGTCCTCGACACGGCTCCGGAAGCAATGTTCGACGCGCTCGTGCAAGCCGCGGCGAGCGTGTGCGGCACTTCGGTCTCCCTGATCAGTCTGATCGATAGCGAGCGGCAGTGGTTCAAAGCAAATCACGGGTTGCCCGGTCTGACCGAGACCCCACGCGACATCGCCTTCTGCGCTCATGCAGTGCTCGGTGAGGATTTGTTCGAGGTTCCGGACGCCGCGATCGATCCGCGGTTCTCGGCGAACCCGCTCGTGGTCGACGATCCATCGATCCGGTTCTATGCGGGGGTGCCGATCCAGCTCGCCGACGGCCACCGCATCGGAACGCTGTGCGTGATCGATCAAGCACCGCGATCTCTGACGGAACCCCAGCGCGCGACGCTGCGGTTGCTCGCACGCGCCGCATCACAAGCACTCGAGTGGCGGAAGGCCACACGGGTCGTGCAGCGCCACGACGAGATCCAGCGGGCCACCGCGCTCGCGCTGAGCAAGAGCGAGCAGATCTATCGTGGCATCGTCCAGAACCTACCGAACGGTGCCGTCCTGCTGCTCGATCGGTCGTTGCGTTACGTCGCGACCGACGGGCCCGCGCTCGACAGCTTGTTGTCGTATTTCAGCGTCACGTCGCTGATCGGCAAGAGCGCGATCGACCTCGCATCCGATGCGACGCGCGACGAAGTGCATAGCCTCTATGCGCGCGTGTTCGCGGGCGAACGCGTGACTGTCGAGATCAAGCGCGGCGACCACTACTACGATGTCAGCATGGCACCGATCTACGAAGACGAGCGTCCGACGCTCGCCCTGGTGTTCCTGTACGACGTCACACGCCGCAAGACCGAGCTCGCGGCGCTGCAACGCAGCGAGGACTTTCTCGATCGCACCGGTCGCCTTGCCGGCGTCGGCGGTTGGCAGCTCGACCTCGAGACCCAGCAGCTCACGTGGTCCGACGAGACCTGCCGGATTCATGGCGTCGAGCCCGGCTACGTGCCGCGACTCGAAGAAGCGATCGAGTTCTACGCGCCCGAGAGCCGTGAGCCGATCCGAGCTGCGGTCGAACGCAGCATGCAAGACGGAACGCCGTGGGATCTCGAGCTCGCGCTCGTTCGTGCGGATCAGCGGCGGATCTGGGTGCGGACCGTTGGCGGCGCCGAGCTCGTCGCCGGCAAGGCCGTGCGTCTCGCCGGCGCCTTCCAGAACATCACGGAGCAGATCCGCCAGCGCAGCGCGCTCTCGGACATGAACGATCGGATCTCGGTGGCGACCGATAGTGGCGCGATCGGGATCTGGGACTTCAACCTCGCCACGAACGAGACCCACTGGGACCCGTGGATGTTTCGGCTCTACGGCATGCCCGAAGCCGCGTCGGTGTCGTACGAGACGTGGCGGGATTCGTTGCCGCCCGCGAGCCTCGCGGCGATCCGCAACGCGGTCGTCCAGGCTGTCGCGGGTGGGTCGCCGTTCGATCTCGAGTTCGATATCGTGTGGCCCGATGGAAGCGTCCACTACCTCCGCAGCGCCGCGCGGGTGATGCGCGACGCTGCGGGCAAGGCGACCCACCTGGTCGGCGCGAACTGGGATGTCACGAAGCGCAAGCTCGAGCTCGACGAGCTTCATGCGGCCCGCATCGCGCTCGAGGAACACGCGAACGAGCTGCGCTCGCTGTCGGTTACCGACGAGCTCACGGGCCTCCTGAACCGGCGTGGATTTCTCTTGGTCGCCGAGCCGGATCTGAAGCTCGCGGCCCGCAATCGCCAGAAGCGCGTGATCGTCTTCTTCGATCTCAACGGCATGAAGCAGATCAACGACACCCTCGGGCACAAGCTCGGCGACGTCGCGCTCGTCGAGACCGCGAAGATCTTGCGCAAGGTGTTTCGCGACTCCGATGTCGTCGCGCGTCTCGGTGGCGATGAATTCGTCGTGCTGGTCTCGGGCGCCGATGTAGCGACCGAGAAGATTCACGATCGGGTGCGCCAGGCCCTCATGGAGTTCAATGCGGGTGGCGCACCGTTTCGGCTGTCACTCAGTGTCGGAACGTCGACCTACGATGGCGCGAACCCGGCGCCACTCGACCAGTTGCTGGTGCAGGCCGATGCGCGCATGTATGAACAAAAGCGAGCGCGCACGCCGTCGATGCGGATCAAGCCGCCGTCGACCTGAACGCCTGGTCGTCCTCTCGAGGCGATCTCGGCGCAGCGGTCTCCGGAACGTTCCAAGGCGAGCTCGGAGCGGTCTCGATCGGCGGCACCTATTACGTCGCGTACGACGATGGCGCCGCTGTTCGGCTGTCGAACATCGATCGTGATGGCGCGGTCGTGAAGACCGTGGTCGTACAAGCGAGCGCCTACACCGCACCGCAGCTCGTGGCCGCGAGCAACCAGCTCTACGTGGTCACCCAAGATGCCGGTGGTCGCGGCTATCTCACCGTGTTCGATCCGAGCTTGACCAAGCTCGCCGGCCAGCTGATCGGCGGTGGCCTCGGACGCACGATGGTCCACCCGACGCTCGCCGTCGACGGTGCGAGCTGGGTCGTCGCGTACACCGACGCGGATCCAGGCAACGTCAACGTTCAGCTCCTCACGCCTCAGCCCTGACGACGATCAGGAGGACTGATCCACGCTCGCGAAGGTCGAGCCTGCGAACGTGACTTCCTCGGTCTGCGGGGTCTGACAGTAACGGTGCTTCGCGAGCACGATCTCGTGGGTCTGAAGATCCGCACGCAGGTACACGACGGCGGTCGCGATGCTCTCGAGGGTCGTGCGCTGATGCGAGTCGGCGAGATGCTGCGAGACGAGCAGGAGCGAAGCACCGCTCTGCTTCGCAGTTCCGAGTAACGAGCGCAGCACCGCCATCGGATCGCACTCTTCCGCGACGAGCTGGAGATAATCGACGATGACGAGCAAGCGCGAGGCCGTGGTAGCGGCGCGCCACGCACGCGTGGCTTCGCGAATCGCGGGTGCCGTGAGATCGATCGCGTCCTCGATGTGCAATTGAAACTTGCCGAGCGTGACCGCCGCATACGTCAGGTCCGTGAAGTCCTGGCGCTGCAAGTTGCCCGTTCGCAGCCCGAGCAGCGAGATGTTCGTCACATGGAGATGAAAGCGTTCGATGGTCTGCACCGTGGTTTCGGCGAGCGAGAACCACAGCACCGCACTGTCCGGAGCCCGAGCGGCATGGCATGCGATCGAGATGGCGAGCGAGGTCTTGCCGACACCCGGATGGCCCGCGAGCACGAAGAGCTCACCCGCACGCAGACCACCGGCCTTGTCGATCGCGGCGATGCCAGTTGGAACACCCGCTTCCGACTTGAAGCGAGCATCGAGCGCCGCGAACAACCTCTGCACCGATGTCCGCGCGTCTTCCATGTCGCATCCTCGCATCAGGCACTGACGCTCCGGAGACCAGCTCGCCGCAAAGTCGCGGAGTAGATGCGGTCGCCGCCGCTTGAAATAGCCGGACCGGCTCGGTCGTTGGCGCGAGACCGTGCGCACACCGATCCTCACCGTCCTCGTCGGGCTCTGGCTCGTGGGCACCGCCTCGGCGCAAGCGCCGAACACGGCGCGTTCGTTTCGCGAGGGTGCGAATCACCACCTCGGTGATGATGCATTCATCGCGGAGCTCGGTCGTCCACCGACTGATGGCGAGGAGAAGCTGCGCATTCGTACGCACTTCCTCGCGGTCGAGGCATTGCTCGGATCGCGGCCCGCGACCCGGCCGGAGCTCGCGGAGAATCGCGCGAAGCTGCTCGCTCACTTCGCCGACTACATCGCGAAGGGCACGACACCGAAGAACGCCCACCTGCCCTGGCGCACGCCGGTGTTCATCGATGACGAAGGCACGATCTGCGCGGTCGGCTACCTGATCGAGCAGAGCGCCGGTCGTCCCGTCGCCGAGAAGATCGCTCGCGGTCATCGCTACGCATATCTCGAGGAGATCGTCGAGGCGATGCCCGAGGTGAAGCAATGGGTCGCGCAATCGGGGTTCACGCTCGAGGAGCTCGCCTCGATCCAGCCGGGCTACGAAGGTCCCGATATCGCGCACGAGACCGGGTGGACGCTCGCGAAGGTTCCCGACGGTGCCTATGCCAACGATCACGTCACCGGCACGATCCGTCATCACCACATGCAAGGCCTGTGGTCCGTCACCGCGGGAGATCGCGTCGTCGGTAGCGGCACGTTCGTGAACGGCAAGGCCATGTGGCACAGCCTCTACGCGGATGGCAAGCCGATGGCCGAGGGTCACTATCGTGGCGATCAGCCGAGCGGAACGTGGAAGTTCTTTCATCCGAGCGGACAGCTCGCCGCCGAAGGCACGCTCTCGCACGGCAGTCGCGACGGGCGCTGGACGTTCTTCTACGACAACGCGAAGCGGACCGAGCTCGCGGTCGGACACTTCGATCACGGTTGGACGCTCGGCACGTGGAAGCACTTCGATGCCGAGGGCAAGCTCCTCGCCGTATCGACCGCGACCTCGGCGGACGGACGCTTCCTACTCGACGTGGTGCCGGGTCGCGATGGCGTCGGCCATCAGATCGATCAGCAGGGCAACACCGGCGATCACCATCGCCTCGACATGATGACCATGGGCACCGAGCGCCTCTTCGTGCAGGAAGGTGTCGATGCGATCTACGATCAGCGTGGCAACGAGCTCGTGCGCGAGGGCGAGACCTGGAGCTCGCGCGACTGCAGCTGGACGAGCGAGCGCAGGCGATTCGCACAGCGCGGCGAGCTCGCCGCGCTGCACACGCTGATGATGGACGACCGCTTCGCGGAGCATGTCCGCTGCGCGGGAGCGCCGAGTGAGCTCTCGGTCGAACGCGGCAAGACGATCGAGACCATGCTCGCATCGGCGCGGGCCGTGCGCGCGCAGACCCCGGACTTCATGCGCGCGGTCGCCCTCGGCGAAGCAACGGTCGCCGACGCCGAGGGTCCAAGCGAGGGTGACAACGTGCTAGGTAGCCGGAATGTCGAGGATCTTGCCAAAGTGCTCGCCTCTAGCATGACCTGGTACATCGAGTGGCCTCACATCGATGGGAGGTTCGTGGCGGTGTTCGCGACGCTCGCCGGGGTAAGCCCGCTGAACATGATAAGTCCATGAGATGTGACTGAAATTGCCAACCGAGGTGGCAAAGTGACACCTTAATAAAAACCAAAGATAAGAACTGTGAAGAAGCGGGGACAACAGACCCGTGGAACCGCAGCCCCGACGGTCGAATGTTTACGGAGTGATCGCGTGCCAGGGTGACTCGCTCACCTACGGTTCGCGCGATCCGGACGGCATGAGCTACCCGCTGTATCTCGGCCGGATCCTGTCGCAGAAGCACAGCCAGACCTGGGTGACGACCAACTTCGGCGTCCCCGGCGAGTGCTGGTCTGATCTGTGGCGCCGCAACTATCACGAGTTGCTCTCGGTGCCGGAGGCCGGCGAGGTGTGCTTGTGGATGGGCACGAACGACGCGTGGAAGGACCGCTCGTTCGAGCAGAGCTCGATCGCTTGCGAGGCGGTGCTCGACCAGTGTCGCGCGCTCGGCCGGTTCGTATATCTCGCGACGCTACCGGGCAAGCGTGGGTTCGGAGCGCCGCGCGAGCCTTGGACGATGAATGACGGCATCGCGAAGCTCAACGACCTGTATCGCAAGATCGCGGAGCGACGGAAGCTCGCGATCGTCGATCTCGAGGAGCTGCCCGTCGAGCACTTCTGCGACGGCATCCACCTCACGCAAGCGGGTAACAAGTGGGTGGCCGAGAAGTTCGCAGCGGCGATCGAGGCCCGGCGATGATCGCGTGCGTCGTCGGAACACGGCCCGAGGTCGTGAAGATGGCGCCGATCATCGCAGCTCTGCGCCGGCGCAACCTTCCACACTGCGTGATCGCGACCGGCCAGCACCACGACTGGTCGATGATGGGGAGCTTCCTCACTGGCTTCGGGATCACGGTCGATCACCAGCTCGTCCTCACCGACCGCAGCCTGCTCGGCAGCTTCGTCGAGATCACGGCAGGACTCGGCGCCTTGTTCGCCGCCGAGCCACCGAAGCTCGTGCTCGCCGTCGGTGACACCACGACCGTCGTCGCCGCGGCGTTTGCCGCGCGCAAGACCGGGAGTGCGTTCGGTCATGTCGAGGCCGGCCTGCGCGCGTTCTCGCGCGAGCTCCCCGAGGAGGAGCATCGGATCTGCGCCGATGCGCTCGCGGATCTCCTGTTCGCACCGACCAGCTTCGCCGTCGCGAACCTCACCCGCGAGCATGTCAACGGTCGGGTGATCCTGACCGGTAACACGGTCCTCGATGCACTGCGCGAACACCGCCCTGCGGTCGCGACCGAGCGCCACGGCGTGCTGGTCACGATCCATCGCCAGGAGACCGTCGACGATCCGCAAGCGCTCGCGAGCGTGATCGCGCAGATCGATCGGCTCGGACGCGATCACGACGTGGTGTGGCCACTCCACCTGCGCACGCGCGCGAAGGCGCAAGAAGCACAGCTGACCCTACCGAGGCACGCGACGATCACCGAGCCCCTCGGCCACGTCGAGTTCCTCGCACGACTCGCGAATGCACGGCTGGTCGTCACCGATTCTGGCGGGGTTCAAGAAGAGGCAGCGATCCTCGGGACGCCGTGCGTGACGGTGCGTGCCCATACCGAGCGCGTCGAGACCCTCGAGGCCGGGGTCGGGCTGCTCGCCCTGCCCGGTGAGATCTACGAGGTCGCCAGCCGGATCTTTGCCGATTGGGCAGCGTTCGCGCGCCCGTTGCCGGAGCTCTACGGGGATGGCCGCGCTGGCGAGAAGATCGCGCATGCCTGCGACGAATGGTTGAGCCGCTCCATCCTGCGCGAACTGGTGGCCTGAGTGCGGATCGGTATGGTCGTGCCGTACGACCTCTCCGAGGAGGGCGGGGTCAAGAAGCACGCGATGCAGCTCGCGGCGACGCTGCGCTCGCTCGGCGACGAGGTCGACGTGATCGGTCCGAGCCGGCGTTCGGTGGGGCTCGAGCACGTGTTCACGTTCGGCGGCGTCGTCAACGTGCCGAGCAATGGCTCGGCGAATCACATCGGCCTGTTCTCGCGCCCGGATCGCGTGCGAGCGTTCGTGCGCGAGCGAGCGTATGACGTGCTCCACGTTCACGAGCCACTCGTGCCGGCGTTGCCGTACTACGCGATCTGGAGCGCGGGCGAGGCCGCGCGCATCGCGACCTTTCACGCCTACACCGAACATCAGAGTGCCTTCGGCCACGCCGTGCGGGTCGGGACCTCGGCGATCGCGCTCGGCATGTTCGATCGTGGCATCGCCGTGTCGCCGGCGGCGGCTCAGCTCGCCCGCACGACGTTCTCGCGGCCGCTCGCGATCATTCCGAATGGCATCGACCTCGGCAACTACCACCCGACACCCGCGCGCGACGTGCCCGGAGGTCCGGTGCGCTTGCTGTTCGTCGGTCACTGGCGCGATCCACGAAAGGGGCTCCCACACCTGCTCGATGCGTGCGCCGCGTTGTCGCGACCGTGGTCCCTCGATGTCGTTGGCGATGGTGGGGCGGTAGCCAAACGCGAGCATCCGAACATTCGCTATCACGGCGCGATCGGCTCGGAGGCGCGGCTGCGCGAGTTGTACGCCGGATGCGACGTGTTCGTCGCGCCCTCGACCGGCATGGAGTCCTTCGGCATCGTGCTCCTCGAGGCGATGGCTGCTGGCCGCGCGATCGTGTGCTCCGACATCGAGGGCTATCGCGCGGTCTGCGGCACCGCCGCGGTGCTCGTCCCGCCGGGTGACAGCGGCGCCCTCGCGCGGGCGATCGAGGTGCTCACCGCGACCCCGGGAGCCCGCACGCAGCTCGTCGCCGCCGGCCGTGCGCGGGTCCAACAGTTCGATTGGGCCACGTTGGTCGGGGATGTTCGCGCCGAGTATCTCGCGGCGATCGCCGCGCGTCACGGCGAGGTTGCATCGCGCAAGCACGTCAGCCAGCGAACGAGGTCGAGACATACGCGATGATCTGGTTGGTGCGGCTCGCGGTGCGACGCGCGCGCTGGGTGATCGCGATCGGCTTCGCGATCGTGTGTGTGAGTGGAGTCCTGGCATCGCGCCTTTCGCTGCAGACCGATCTCGCCGAGCTACTTCCCGCACGGGCGCCGAGCGTGATCGCGCTGCGTGCGCTCGCGAAGCGAGTCGGAGGCACCGGCAACGTCGCGATCGCGATCGAGTCGATCGATGGTCGACCGCAGGCCTTGCGGGCGTACGTACCAGAGCTCGCGACCGCGCTCCGCGCGAAGCTCGGAACGCGCTTGTTATCGCTGCGCTACCGCCGCACCGAGATCGAGCAGTACTACCGACGCTTCGCGGCGTACTACGTCGCGTTCGCGGATCTCGAGCGCTGGACCGAGCGCACCGAGCATGCAGTCGGGATCCGCGAGAATCCGCTCTACTTCGACCTCGACGACCATGACGACGTCGCGGAGCTCGCCGACGAGCTGCGCGCCTCGCGGACCCGACTCGAGCCGAGCAATGCCGCCGATCCGGACTCCGGCTTGTTCATGACCGAACACGGTGCGCTCGCGGTGATCTTCGTTCGGCCCGCGGCCGACAGCCTCGATCTCGGAGCCTCCGAGGGGCTGTTGCACGAGATCGAGGGCATCGTCGCGGCCACTCATCCGGAGCGCGCGGGCGCGCGGATCGCAGGCTACACCGGCTCGATCCCGAGCGCGCTCTCGGAGGTCGAAGCGGTACGTCACGACATCGCGAGCACCTCGATCCTCGTGCTCGTGTGCGTGGGTGGCGTCGTGATCTGGTACTTCCGCGGTGTCCGCGAGCTGTTCCTACTCGGCGCACCCCTCGTCGTCGGGATCGCCGTCGCGCTCGGGTTCGCGGAGCTCGCGATCGGCCACCTCAACGCGCAGACCGCGTTTCTCGGCTCGGTGATCGTGGGCACCGGGATCAACTACGGAGTGATCCTGCTCGATCGGTTTCGACAACATCGCTGGCAAGGCGATCGCACCGAGGTCGCGATCGTCGCCGCATGTGCGGGCACGCTGCAAGCGACCTCGGTGGCAGCGGCGGCGACCGCGATCGCGTTCGGGACGCTCGCCGCCGGTGAGGTCGAGAGCTTTCGCCAGTTCGGCTGGATCGGCGGGCTCGGGATCCTCGCGTGCTGGCTCGCGACGTTCACGATCGTGCCCGCATGCCTCGTGCTCCTCGACCATCGTCCGCAACCACCGCGCAGGACACGCCCGCTCGAGACGATGTGTCGCGCGATCGGCGAGCTCGCGACGCGGGCACCGCGCACGGTGATCGCGGCCGTCACCGCGCTCGCCCTCACCGGGGCGGCGCTCGCGATCCACGCGCGCGATCACGCGGTCGAGACCGACATGCACGCGCTCGCGACGCGCTCCTCGAGCATCGATGGGATCGAGCGGCTCGATAACCGGCTGCGCGCGATGGACGACCGGTCCTCGACACCGGCGGTGATCGCGACCGAGCAACGAAGCGATGCGCGGCCGGTGTGCGCCGAGCTCAATCGCCGAGCCAAGACCGACCTCGCCGGGGTCGTCGTGCGTTGCTACACGGTCGATGATCTGTTCCCCGAGGACCTCGAGCGGCGAGCGCCGCTCCTCGCGCGCCTGCGGACATCGGTGGCCAAGATCGAGCTCGACGAGATCGCCCCCGCCGATCGCGCGGAGCTCGCCGAGTTGACCCGCGCCCTCGCCGAGCACCCGCCGGGTGACAGCGATCTGCCCCCCGAGCTGTCGGAGTATTTTCTCGAGCGCGATGGCTCGCTGGGCAAGCTCGCGTATGTCGATCCCGTCGACGAGCACCTCGAGCCGAACCTGTATCGCCTGACCGATGCGATCCGCGAGATCCACCTGCCCTCGGGCAAGGTCGTCTCTTCGAGCGGCGAGCTGGTCGTGTTCGCCGATGTCCTGCGCGCGGTGCGTCGTGATAGCCGCACGCTCACGGCCGCGGCAGCCGGACTCGTGCTGCTCGTGCTCGTCGTCATCACACGGCGGGGCGCCACGATCGCGCGCGTCGGCTTCGCGCTCGCGGCCGGCGTGGCGGTCATGCTCGGCATCGCGGTGGTGACCGGGCAGAAGCTGAACTTCTTCAACTTCGTCGCCCTGCCGACGACGTTCGGGGTCGGCATCGACTACGCGATCAACATCGAGGAGCGGATCCGCCAGCGCGGTGGCCGCGCGATCGCGCAGGCCATCGCCGAAGCCGGGCCGGCGGTCGTGCTCGCCTCGCTGACCTCGATCCTCGGATACGCCTCGCTGTTGATCGCGGATAGCCGCGCCCTCGCGTCGTTCGGTGCGCTCGCCATGCTGGGCGAGCTCGCGTGCATCGTCCTCGCGATCACGCTGATCCCCGCGTTGTGGGCCGTGCGTCGTGACGGCTAGACGGGCCGCGGCGCTGTTGATCGCGTGCACCGTACTGCGCGTGGTCTCGCTGTATCGGCCGTGCTTGTCGGATGACGAGGCGATCTACGCGGTGACCGGGCGCGAGATGCTGACCCACCACGCCCTGTATCGCGACATCGTCGATCACAAGCCACCCGCGATCTACGTGCTCGACGCGCTCGCGCAGGCGCTGGGTGGCATGGTGGTGCTTCACGTGCTGTTGATCCTCGCCGTGTGGGCGACCGGCCTCTTGCTCGCGCGGATCGTGCGAGGCGATGCCGGCTGGATCGCGGCCCTGCTGTGGTGTGTCTTCACGACGACGCTGATCGATGTCGATGCACTCGCCGCGAACTGCGAGCTGTGGATGATGTTGCCGCTGGTCGGCGCGGTCGCGGCGTTTCTCGAGGAGCGGCTCGTGCTCGCCGGGGCGCTCGTCGGGATCGCGATGCTGTTCAAGTACCAGGCAGGGATCCAGCTCCCGCTGTTCGCGGTGACCTGGCTCGCGCATCACCGGTGGCGCGCGCTCCCGGGGCTCGCTCGCCTCGCGCTGGGCACGGCCCTCCCGCTCGCGGCCACGGTGCTCGCGTTCGCGGCCACCGGAACGCTCGCGTCCGCGCGCTTCTGGTTCTTGTTCAACTTCTCGTACATCGACGCCGGGCCCCCGCTCGCCGAGCGTCTCGTTCGCTTGGTCGTGCGCGGCGGGCTCGTTGCAGGTTCGGCGGCGCTGCTCTACGGCTGCGCGATCGCGGGCATGCGCGAGGCGTGGATGACCGCGCGAGGCAGGTTCGTCCTCGGCTGGCTGGTCGTCAGCGCGCTGTGTGTCGGTCTCGGTGGCCGGTTCTTCGGTCACTACTTCCATCAGTTGACCGCGCCGTTGTGCGTGCTCGCCGCTCCGGTCGCGGTCCGCGTGGCGAGCCGGCGGTGGTTCACCGCCGCGCTCGTGTTGCCTGCGGCGATCTATCTCGTCCTCGGCGTCCTCCACACGCGCGTGATGGTGTGGGCCGGCGAGCCCGATCCGGACTACCGCGGAGTGATCGCGCGCCTCGATGCGCTCGCACCGCGCACGGCGACGATCTGCATCTGGGGGAATTCGCCGGTCCTGTACTTCGAAGCCGAACGACCACTCGGGTGCAGGTTCACGTTCGCGAACTACCTGACCGGCTTGGTGGCGGGCGAGCCGCGCAAGGATGCGGCGTCGCACGTGGTGCCCGAGGCGTGGACGATGTTCGAAGCCGACCTCGTCGAACGGCGGCCCGACTTCATCCTCGACGCGTCGCCGGGTGACGTCGCGTTCTACGGCGCGTTTCCACCGGACCACTTTGCGATCCTGGCGCGGGCGCTGCGCTGTGGCTATCGGGATGTCGCGACGGTCGACGGCATCCGGATCTTCGAGCGTCTCGCGACTCGCTCGTGTCAGTACTGAGCGCCCATCGCGGCGAAGAGTTGGACTCATGCACGCCGAGCTCGCTTCTCAGATGCCGCTGAACGTCGTGACCTCGCTGTCGTCTTGATCGTCAGCGGCACCGAGAAGCTCTTCGACCGTCGACGGAGGCTCGTAGGGTGGATACGCGAGACCGAGGTCGAGCATAGTCGCCTCGTAGTCGTGCGTGACGACCCCCGAAGTCACCATCGTCACCTCTGCATAGAAGATCATGATCGTGTAGTTCGCGGTCTCGAGGCCCAGGATCTCGTAGTTTCCGTGCTCGTCGGTGATCGCCGTCTGATCCCCGTTTGCGCCTCGTGCGATCACCGTACAGCCCACCAACGACGTGCCATCGCGCGAGTTCGTCACGTGGCCACGGATCGCGTGGCGCTCGTGAACTTGCTGATTGGCCAGCATCTGGGCCTTCGCGAGCGCGGCGCCGACGTCCTGTCCGTCATCTTCGATCGCCTCGTGGTCAGCGGCCACGGCGACGTCGAGCGTCGGCGTCGGCGTCGGCGTCGGCGTCGACGCTCGTGGCCGGAGTGCCGCGCGAGTCACCGGCGGTGGAGGCGCGGCCTCCGCGATCGCCGCGATCTCCGACGACGGTCGCGTCGCGCGGCCAGCGACGAGGCCCACGATGCCGCACACGCCTGCAAAGACGAGGGATCCTAGCTGCATCCTCCAGCGATACGCCGTGGGCCGGCGGGTCGCGAGGTCTCGCTGTTAACGGCTCTGCAAACCCTGCCACGCGCTCGTAGCGTCGCGGTGTCGCACCGTACGGTGTTAGAGTACGCGCATGCGGTACGCGGTTGGTGCATTCGTCGTCGTGGTCGCGTGCAGCTACACGCGACCCGCGGATGTCGTCGATGATGGCCGGCATCCAATCGATATGAGCTCGGGGTCGGGATCGGGATCGGGATCGGGATCGGGCTCCGGTACGTGTACGGCGAAGGCCAGCTACGGTGCCGTCTCGTTTGCGCCTGGCGAAAATGCGGCGTTCAATGTCGCCGCCGCTGGCTCGACCCCTCACTACACGTTCTGGCAGGGCGACCTCCACGATGGCAGCAACATCGGAAGCATCCAGCTCACCGCCGGGCTCGCTCCGTTCGCGGGCGACCCGACACCAGGCTCCTTCACGCTCGGCGCCGACCTGAACTTCCAGACCTGCGGGGTCTGCGTCGCGGTCGCGACCAAGGGTACGAGCTCGAGCGGCTTCGCGGAGTATTACATCGCGACGGCGGGCACCTTGGCGGTCACCGTCGTCCCTCCCGCGTCGGGTGCGGGCCAGTTCACGGCCGAGCTCTCCGGAGCCACGTTCGTGCACGTGGTCACGACGAATGGCGAGCCGACGACGACGCTCGATCCATCGTGTACGACCGCGATCGATCACCTGAGCTTCGACCTCACCGCCGGCGCGATGTAGCTGCTAGTAGCTGCGCGAGAAGGTGAGGCCGATGTGATCGGCACCGATGCTCGGAACGACGAGTGCGGCGCTTTCGGCTTTCGGATCGTGGCTGCCGCGAATCCAGAGATAGATCGCGACCCCGGTCACGGCGACCGCCGCGACGCCGAGTCCCTGCGCGACGTAGTGGCGCGTGTTCGCATCGTCGTAGAGCGAGCTCTGCCGCATGTTGTCGGGCTCCTTGCGCGCATCGTCGAGGAGCCCACGCCCCCAGAGCTCGAACCCGATCGCGCCACCCGCGAGCACGACCGCGGCAACCGTCGCGACGACCGCACCCGTATGCGCATGCGCGGGCACCTCGCCATGCGTTGATGGGGCCTGGTCGATCGGCTTCTCCCGTGCGACCACGGGGACGTCAAGTGCCGCCGGATGATCGAGCGTCGAGAGTTTCGGGACATCGATGACCTTGGCATCGTGCTCGATCGCGAGGTCGAGCTCGGTCGCCCAGGGCTTCGCGTTCGGTGCCGTGGCCGCGAGCTTGTAGTGGCCACCGTCGAGCGGCAGCGCACTACCCCACGTGCCCGGGAGCACGACCTCGCCGTCGAGCTTGATCTCGAGGCCCGGGAGCTTCGCGTCGCTCGCGACCTGGATCGTCAGCTTCGAGAGCCGCGCGGCGAGCTTCTGCGCGCGAACATGCGCGACGCTCGCGAGCTTGGCCTCGCCCTTGTCGCCGCGGGTCTGGCGCTCGACCTCCGTGAACAGGCCCCACGCAGTGGTGAGCTGGCCGTTCTTCTCGCGACAGTCACCGAGGTTGAGGAGCGTCGTGATCGCGGGATCGAGCTTCTGGCTGCTCTCGAACTTGTCGCACGCCTCGGCGAACTTCTTCTGGGTCATCAACGCCTTGCCGTCGTCGAACAAGGCTTCGGCCTGCGCGCTCGCCGCGGGCTTGGCGTTCACCGTTGCAACGAGGCCGACGAGGCTGACGACCACCGCAGAGACGATCCAGTATTTCTTCATCGGCGATCCGGGATGCCATCGCCATCGAGATCGACGAAGCCATCGTTCGTCGTCGGCTTGGCGGCAGGCTTGGTTGGCGGTTTCTTGGTCGCAGCAGGCTTGGGTCGCGCGGTCGTGAAGGCATCGGAGACGGGCACCCGGGTCGGTGTCCACCGCGCGCCGTGGGCGAGGGCGCTCGTCGCGGCGATCGCCCACGATTGCAGATCATCGGCGGTGTCGAAGGCGCGGTCCGGACCGGCCGAGGTCACGCCGACGATCTGATCACCGGGTTGTTCGGTACAGGTCAGGACGAGTGGCGTGCCCCACGCATCCGCGCCGACTCCCGCGAGCGCGCTGATCGGTGGGCATGGCTCGCCAGGGTGCGCGGTCGTCCAGGTCTTGAACGCGGTCACCGCCGCGGCGAGCTGCTGCGTCGTGTCCGCGGCGCGGAGGTCGCTCGGCTCTGCCGCGGCCCGGGCCGGTAGCGACGACGCGGGTGGAACGACGGGGGCGACGGCGACAGGCTTCGCCGATTCACTACTCGTTGTCGCGATCACGATCCCTACGATCGCGCCGATGGCAAACAAGCTCCCTACGATGACCAGGCCGCGCTTACTGCGCGGTGGCGCGGAGGTCAACGCTGGGCGTGCGGTCATGCCCGACGCGGACGAGAGCGTGGTGGGTACGGAGCCGGCGTGGCCCGGCTGCGCGTGCTGGACCTGCGCGGCCACCGGATAGGTCGCGCGGTTGATCAGATACTCGATCGCGGCCGCGAGCTCGGTCCCGTTCGCGAAGCGGTGATCGGGATGCTTCGCGAGGCAGCGAAGCACGAGCGCATCGAGCTCCGGCGGAATTCCGCCTGCGCGCACGGAGGGCGGCGGTGGCTGCATCTGGATGTGCATCACGATCAGCTCGCCCGTGCCTTCGGCTTCGAACGGCGCGCCACCGGTCAGCAACTTCATGAGCACGCAACCGAGCGAGTAGACATCGGAGCGCTGATCGACCTGCCCGGCCCCGCGGCATTGCTCCGGCGACATGTACATCGGCGTGCCGATCACCGCCTTGGTGTTGGTCACCGGACCGGTGTCCTGCGTGAGCTTCGCGATGCCGAAATCGAGGATCTTCGCGCGCTCGCCACCCACGACTTCCGGATCGCGGCAGAGGAAGAGGTTGTCGGGCTTGATGTCGCGATGAACGATGCCGCGCGCGTGCGCGGCACCGAGCGAGCTCGCGACCTGGCGCATCACGCGAAGTGCGTCGACGATCGGAAAGGCACCGATCCGCGCGAGCCGGCGATCGAGGCCTTCGCCGACCAGCAGCTCCATCACGATGTACGCGCTGCCGTCCGTGTGATGACCGAAATCGAAGATCTGGACGATGCCCGGATCCGCGACCTGGGTGGCCGCACGCGCTTCGTTGAAGAAGCGCGTCACGACGTCGGGCCGAGCGTTGTACTCGGGATGCAGCACCTTCACGGCGGCCTCGCGGCCCAGCATCACGTGTTGCGCGCGATACACCGAGCCCATGCCTCCAGCACCGATCTGCTCGATGATCCGGTACGCGCCGATCTGGGTGCCGATCACCGACGGAGATTAACACGCGACCCGTGCGAAGAAGAAACTTGTAACAACGGTTCGCGGCGACCGAGCTATCCTATCGATGCGGCACACAGGCACGTGTCTCGCCTTGCGCGGCGTGCAGGTCCAGGTCCTGGCACTCGATCAGCCCCGGTACCGTCGCGTCGCGTAGGTTCGAGGATCAGGCAGGCCTGATCAGCGGCCGAGCTTCTTCGCCAGCTCGGCTTTGACGCGCTCGAACTGCTTGCGCAGCGAGGCCGATTTCTTCGTCAGCTCGGGTTCGCTCGCATCTTCACCGAGCAGCACGACCGCGATCTCGCTCCACGACAGGTTGCGATCGATGCGCAGCACGAGCAGCGTGCGATCATCGGGATCGAGCGCTTCCTTGGCCTCGGTATAGACCTCGTGCTGATGAGCGCCCTCGACGAGCGAGGCCGAGAACATCTCGGTCGCGGCCTGCTGGATCGAGGGGAACGACGACACGAGTTGCTCGCGCTGATGGCGCGGCAGCGTGCGGATGTAGATCGCAGAGTGGCGAGCGAGCATGTAGCACCACGTGCGCGTCGAGCACCGGCCATCGAAGTGCGCGAGCGACTTCCAGAGCTGCTCGGACATCCGCGAGAACGCCTCTTGCGCGTCGGCGTCGCTGGCGAGCTGCGAGCGAAGATAGCGCGCGAGCTCGTCGCCATACTCGCGCAAGATCTTCTCGGTCGCGCGATCTGCCTGACCTCGCGCGACGTACGCGCGGACCTTCGCATCGAGCTCGTCGGTGTCCATGGTCAATGCGGATCGCTGGGCTGGGTGGGAATCAGCTCGAGATCAGGCAACCCGGCATCGGGTCTCGCGGGTGGATGACCCTTCGGCGTCGGGCGAAGCGCCGGTGGCGCAGCATCGGACGACGGAGCGACGACCGGCGCCGCCGCAGCATCGATCACGGGTGCCACGATCGGCACGGGTGCCACGATCGGCACGGGTGCAACGATCGGTGCCACGATCGCTGCCCCGTCGCGCGGCCCGGGGGTGACCGCGTGCGAACGCATCGCGAGCGCACCGAGGCCCCCGGCGCCGAGACCCACGACGATCGCCCCCGCGGCCAGCGGCCACATCGATCGCTTCTTCGCGGGCTTCACGGGAAGTGGCGGCGGCGTGGCCAGGAGGGCGTTCGAGCCTCCTTCGACGACGGCCAGGAGCGCTTCCTTCACGAGCGCCGCACTCGCGGGGCGCTCGACTGGATCTTTCGCGAGACACCGCATGACGAGGCTCGCGAGCGAACGCGGCACATCGTCGGGAAGCGGCGGTACTTGCTCGTGAAGATGCGCGCTCAACACCGCGTTCGTCGCGGGGTTGCGATCGAAGGGAGGGTGGCCCGTGATCATCTGATACAGCAGGCACCCGAGCGCGTAGAGATCGGCGCGCTGATCGACCTCCCGACCGAGGATCTGCTCGGGTGGCATGTACTGTGGGGTTCCCAGCAGCGCGTCGGTACCGGTGATACCGGTCTCTTCGGCCGTGAAGCTCTTCGCGAGTCCGAAGTCGAGGACCTTCACGCGATCGCCATCGAGGAGCATCACGTTGTGCGGTTTGAGATCGCGATGAACGATGCCTTCGCGATGAGCGGCGGCGAGCGCGTCGCAGATCTGCGAGCCGATCCGGATCGTGCGCGAGAGGGGAAGACGCTGACGGCGCTGGAGCTCGTCGACGAGCGGCTTGCCGGTCGAGAGCTCCATCACGATGTACAGCACGCCGTCGTCGGCTTGCCCGAAATCGAAGACCGACACGATCGCGGGGTGCTGCAGCCGACTCGAGAGCCTCGCCTCGCGCAGAAACCGCTTCGCGACCGCGCGGATCGTCGCGAGCTTTGGATGGATCACCTTGATCGCGACCTCGCGGTCAACCGAGAGCTGCCAGCCGCGGTACACGGTGCCCATGCCACCGTTGCCGAGCACGCCACGGACCTCGTAGCGATGGTCGAAGATCCGGCCGATCAGTGAATCGGCCTTTGCGACGAGCTTGACCAGCCGGCTGCCGTCCGTCGGGCAGAACAGCTCGTCGATACCATACGAGCGATTGCACGCCGGGCAGTACGCCTCGTCGCCGTCGACGGACGTCGCCTCCGGCGCCTCTGGCGCGGAGATCATCGTGGGTTCGAACGGGCTCGTCACTGCGGCGTGATCGTGATGGTCTCACCGGCGACGAGACCGTCGGGAAAGAATAGCAGGAAGCGCGTACCGAGCTCGCGCTGGGGCACGCCGACGGTGGTGCCGAGGTCGGGGGTGCGGGTGATGGTCGCGTGATCGGTCGCTCCCAGATCGACCGAGATCGCCCAGCCCGGCGCGATCCTCGTTGGCGTCCGAATCTCGAACGCGCCCGTGCGAACGCCCGAGTCGCGATAGATGCCGTCGTGATCGGTGAACGGGTACGTGGTGCCAGCGATCTCGATCGGTGCATCGTAGAGAGGCTGCATGATCTGAGCGCAGGTCTGCCCAGCGCTGCCGAGGTTGATCGCCGAGGTCATCGAATGCGTGTCGGTGGACAGCGAGGTCGCACCCGCGACCCAATGGAGGACATGCGCTGAAGTCGCGCCGAGCTGGAACTCCGTGCTCGTACTGCCCCCGCCGGCGAACGAAACCGCGATGCCGTGATCGCCGTACATGGAGCATGCCTGGGTCGCGCCAGCGGTGACCGGGTTGCCATCGGTCAGGACCTGCGATGCGCCGGTCCCCGCGAAGGCCCAGAAGGTCGAGACAGCGAAGTTCTGCTGCGTCGTCGCACAGCCGCAACTCGGCGAGGCCGAGAGCGCTAGCGTCGTCGCCTGGACACCTAGATCCTCGCGCACGATCCGGCCGCTCGGAAAGATCGTGAAGTCGGTGGCGCCACCGAGCTGAGTCGCGGCCGGGCAGCTGTACGCCGAGGCGTACGTGACGTGAGCCTTCACGATCGCGGGCCCCGCATTCTCGATCAGGAGCTCCGAGGTGGTCGCGCTCGCGGCGCCGTCGAGCGTGATCGCCGGTGCCGCCGAGACACCGACGAGGCTCGCCGCCGCGCAACCCGGATCGCGCCCGAGCAACTCGACGCCGGCCGCGTTGTAGAGATGGTCCGGTAGCTTCACGCCGATCGCCGGGAACGCGAGCTCGAACGTAGCGCTCTTGACGTGCGTGCCATCGCCATCGGTCGTGACCGCGAGCGATGGACCCGCGAACGATGCAGGCGTCGGCACATCCGCACACGCGACGAGCACCGTGCAGACAAGGACGACCCTCGGCATCGCGGGAGAGTATACGTGGTAGTTTGTGCGCGTGAAACGCAGCGTGATCGCTGTTGCGTTGTGCGCCCTGAGTGCACGCGTCTTCGCGGATCCAGCGACGGCCGACACGCTCGCAGCCGAGGCCGAAGCGTTCGCGAAGGTTGGCAAGTTCAGCGAGGCCGCCGAGCGCTTTCGCGACGCGTGGCGCAACGACAAGCTGCGCCCGACCTTGCTGTGCAATGTCGGTATCTCCTACTACAAGGCCAAGGATCTGGTGCGCGCGCACCTGTTGCTCGGCCAGTGCCTCGAGCAGAGCGCGCTCGATCCCAAGACGGCGGATGGTGTACGCAAGGCCCTTGCATCGGTGGAGGCGGTGCTCCGCTCCGGAGGCAACTCCCCGGTGCGCGTCCTGAGCGATCCTTCGGCGACGTCGATCGCGATCCTCGAGCTCGGCAACGATGAAGCGTTCGTCGGCTCGCGGGTGGTGTGGTTGCCTTTTGGCACGTATCACGTGCGGGCGCACGCCGAGGGCTACATCGACCAGATCCAGACGATCGCGCCGAAGGCGCCGGACCCGATGACCGTGACGATCACACTCGAACGTGTGAAAGGCGAGCCGAGCCCGAACCCGAGCGCGAGCCCGAGCACGATCGCGGCGAAACCGATCGTCGCCGTCGTGCCCGAGCGCGGGCGCCCGTCGCGGCCGGGTATCGCGCTGCCGATCGCGACGAGTGTCGTGACCGCGGCCGCCGTCGTGCTCGCGGTGGTCGCGCGCGACCAAGCCGGCAGCAAGGCCGAGCGCGCAGCCACGGCGCTCGATCCGGCTACCTTCCAGGATGACAAGCAGACGGTCGGAACCTGGAACGCCACGTTCGTCCTCGGTACGAGCGCGGCGGTCGTCGGGGCGGTCGCATCGGTGTTGCTGTGGCACCGCGCGCTCGCCGCGCCGCCGCTCGAGGTCCAGGCTACGACGACCCGCTTCTCGCTCGGTTACACCGCGCGATTTTAGGGCTCGCGTGAGATTGTCGAGCCATGAAGATGGCCGACTTGATGTGCGTCGAGCTGAGCGTCGCGGTCGCGTGCAGCAACTGTCAGGCGCGCGTGCCCGTCAACGGTCCGCGCGAAGTCTCGCGCTGCGCCGAGTGCGATACCGATACGCCCCTGACCGGCCCGTTGCGCTGGAGAGAGCTCCTCCTGGTCCGCAGCCCCGGCATCGACGTGTTCAAGGTGATGGCGCCGCTCAAGGACGGCGTCGTCGAAAAAGGCGAGCACCTGACCGCGACGCGCGGCTGGCCGACCTGCGTGTGCGGGCGCAAGTTCGAGGGCGTGAAGCTCGCGGGCGCGTTCGCGAACTTGAGTGACGCGATCGAGTGCCCGAAGTGCACCAAGGCGCTGAGCATCTTGCGGCCGCCCGCGTCGTTTCGTGCCGATACGAAATCGGTCGTCGCGGTCGTCGGCGCCGAGGTCGTCCCCGATGGTCCGCCGAAGCCGCACCTCCCGCGCCAAGCGGCGGGCAAGGATCGCGGTCCGTGGTGGGCGATGTTCGATCGCAGCCTCGCCTGACTACGCGCACGCGGCGAGGAGCGCCGGGCCCCACTCGGTCACGCGCCATCCGCGAATCCCCTCGACGGCGGCGAGCTCGGCAAGGGACTGTGGTCCCGCAAGCGCGAGCCGATCGAGCACGCGCTGCGACATCACGATCGAAGGATCGAGCTTCGAGAGTGCTGCTTGCGCCGTGCGCCAGCTCCGCAAGGCCTCGGTGCGCTTGCGTGCCGCTGCGGACAGCGGCGGGTGCGAAGGGCTCGATCCTCGACGAGGCAGATCCGCCTCGGGCAGCTCGAGCCCGCGCACGATCGCATCGAATACGACGTCGGCTTCACGCGCCTGGCGCGGATACGAGGCGAACGCATCCTCGACATCCTCGATCGTCGGCGCTTCGATCTCGGCGAGTGCGAGCAGCACCTCGGGACCGACGATCTTGAACGGTGGCCGATCGGCAGCGGCCGCGCGTTGCTCGCGCCACTGATAGATCTCGCGCAGCACGGCTTGCTGGCGACGCGACAGCTTCGCCGACCCTTTGATCCGACGAAAGTCCTCGGGGCCGCGCTTCTTCTCGGCGGGTGGTAGCGAGGCGAGGGCCTCGAACTCTTCGCGCGCCCACTCCGTGCGACCAGCCTCGGCGAGGCGCATGGTGAGATTCGTTGCGAGCGCGAACAGATGCTCGACATCGGCCAGCGCGTACGCCTCCTGCTTCGGGGTCAGCGGGCGCTTCGACCAGTCGTCTTTCTGGCTGCCCTTGCTGAGCTCGATGCCGAGCTCGTTGCGCACGAGGGCTTGCAGCCCGAGCTCGGTATCGCCAAGCAGGCGCGCCGCGATCGAGGTATCGAACATGGTGCGAAACGAGAACCCGAAATCGCGTCGCATCGCGGTGACGTCGTTGTCACCGCCGTGGACCACCTTGAGGATCTTCGCATTTGCCATGAGCGGCGCGAGCGGCGACAGATCGGGAAGCGCGATCGGATCGATCAGACACGATCCGCCGTCGAGGGCCTTCAACTGGATCAGGCAGATCTTGTCCGTGTAGTGATGCAAGCTGTCGCCTTCGGTATCGATGCCGACGGCACGGCAAGCCACCAGTTCTTCGACGAGAACGACGAGCTCTGCCTTGGTACGGATCCAGCGGACGGCCACGCCGTACCATAGCAGTCGCGAACGTTAGCTCAATCACAGGCCGCCTCGATCCGCGGGGGAGCTGCGGTGAGGGATTCGAAGAACGTGGTAAGGGACGAGGGTGTTCGCGGCACCGCCACCGATCGTCGTACGCGACGTGGCGCTACGCTGGACGAGTGCCTCCGGTTGTATCGGTGATCGCGAGCTCGCCGACGCGGTGACGGCGCGACTCGGTCGGGCTGACCATCCAGGGCGCGCAAGTATCGTGATCGACGGGAGCATCGCGCCGTCCGAAACGGGTTGGACGGCGTCGATCCGGACCAGCGACGAGCACGGGGCGGTGCTCGGCCAGCGAGACCTGCACGAGCCGGCCGCGAATTGTCGAGAGATCGACGACAAGCTCGTGCTCGTGCTCGCCCTGATCATCGATCCGGAGCTGTTCGAAGAGCCGGCCCAAACGCCAACACCGCCAACGCCGCCACCACGACGCGCACGCCCGGTCGTGACCGCGCGCGCGCCCTGGCGATTTGGCGCCAGTGTCGTCGGTCTCGTCGCAGCCGGCATGTTGCCGGGGGTTGCCGTCGGCACCGGGCTCGCCGCGACGATCGAACCATCGAACGCGTGGCCGATCGAGATCGCCGCGATCCTGTGGCCGTACGATCGCGCGATCGCTGCACCGGGCGGAGTGAAGATGCTGGAGCTCACCGGGGGCGTCGCGATCTGTCCGCACCTCGTCGGGACGCTGTCCGCGTGCGTCGGCGCACAAGCCGGCGAGGTCCGGGCCCGCGGTTACGGCTACGATCGAAATCAACTGCAGCACGAGCTCGTCGCGGATGGCACCCTCATGCTGCGACTCGAGCGGCGGTTCGCGCCGGGCCTCGGCGCACGGCTCGACGCTGGTGTCTGGGTCCCGATCTCGCGCCCGAAATTCGTGACCCGGGCAGGCACCACGGACATGGTGGTCTACCAGCCGGCGCCAGCGGCCTTCGTCAGCGCAATCGCCCTGTGGACGCAGTTTTGATCATAAAACGGCTCCCGACGCGGCACTCATGCAGCGAGCCGTGGATTCCAGCCCTAGCCTGACCGCCCCCGCAGGGCTGCCGCCCTTCGCGACGGTCTACGACGATCACGCGACCTTCGTCTGGCGCGTCCTCGGCCGGCTCGGCGTGGCGCGCGCGGATCTCGAAGACGTATGCCAGGAGGTGTTCATCGTGGTCCACCGCCGGCTCGGCGAGTTCGAAGGCCGCTCGTCGCTGCGCACCTGGATCTATGGCATCGCGCTGCGGTGCGCGTCGGACTACCGGCGGCGCACCGCGCGACGCGGAGCGACCTCACCGGTGGTCGATGTTGCGGTCGCGGGATCCCAACTCGAAGAGCTCGATGCGCGCGATGCGCGCGCGACGCTCGATCGGTTACTCGAGCTCCTCGATCCAGAGAAGCGCGAGGTCTTCGTGTTGTTCGAGCTAGAGGAGCTTACGATGGTCGAAGTCATCGCGATCGTCGGATGTCCGTTGCAGACGGGCTACTCGCGCTTGCACGCCGCACGCGAGATCGTGGCAGCGGCAGCCGCGCGGATGCGCGCGAAGGAGCGTCGGTCATGAGCGGCGACATCGTGCGGTGGTCCGCGGATCCGGATGCGCCCCCGGGGATGCACGAGTTGTTGCAGGCAGCTCGCGCGGACGGGCCGACACCCGCCGAGCTCGCGAGGCTGCGCACGAAGGTGCTCGCGCCGAAGGTCGGCTGGCTGGCGGCGAAGTGGATCCTCGTCGGCCTGGTCGTGATCGGCGGTGGCATCGCCGGGTATCTCGTGACGCGTCCCGAGCCACGGCAGATCTTCGTCGAGGCACCGATGGTCGCGCGGCCGGGTCCCGTCGTCGCGACGCCCGCGCCCGCGCACGCGCCCGTGCTGGTGGTCACCGTTCCACCCGCGCCGGTCGCTCCACCCGTCGTGATCACGCCGCCCAAGCCGCATCGGTCACCAGCGCCTGCCGTCGTCACCCCTGTTCCGCCGGTGCTCGTCCCACCCGCACAGGTCTCGGAGGTCTCGGAGGTCGCGCTGCTCGAACAAGCGCGCGCCGCGCTTCGCGGGGGTGATCTCGCGCACGCGCTAGAGCTGACCGATCGAGCGGCCACGCTATATTCGGACGGTGTTCTCGTCGAGGAACGCGAAGCCCTCGAGATCGAGGCCTTGGCCAAGCTCGGTCGTCACGACGATGCGGCGGCGCGGTGGTCGAAGTTTGTCACCTCGTATCCCCACTCGAACTATCGTCCGCGCCTGCAGCGTTTGATCGAGATTTCTCGATAATCGCGCGGCGAGCCAACCACTCACCTGTATATGAAGCGCTTACTCGTCTCGATTCTCATAGGCGGCTGCTCGCCGGTCTCCCAGATCGGTGCGCAGGTCGATGGCTCGCTCGCCACGAACACCTGCAACGGCACGGGTGATGCGTTCACGTACGCCGGCGCGTTCACGTTCGATGCCTATGATTTCGGCATGGTCACATCGGCAGGCAAGATCGTCGGCCTCGCGGGCTCGGCGACCAACGCCGACTTGCTCGCTTTCAACACGACTCCACTCGGTGAGATCGAGACGCTCGGAGATCACGACGTCGCCGCTCGGCACCTCACCGCGTTGCGCGGGCCGGCGATGGCGCAGTGCGATACCGGCAACACCGTCTGTCACGGCTACTTCGCTCACGCAGGCACGCTCACGGTGCACGCGCTCCATCCGCGCTACCAGGTCACGTTCACGCTCTCGGAGCTGTTCGAGCGCGTCGACAATTCGGGTCCCGAGGGCTCGGCGATCGCGGGTTCGATCACCGGTTGCATCGACAAGGCAAACCCGTGAAGCGCGCCCTCTCGTTGCTCGCCGTGATGAGCTGCACGCCTGTCAATTCCGACCTCATCGCGACCTCGGACCTACGCGCCGATATCCAGGTCCAGGCGACCGGCATCGGTGGGAGCACCGTCTCGGCATCGCTGATCAGTCACAAGGACGGCGATCCGCCACTCAACTTCGAGTCGATCCGGCTCGTCGACGGCGACCAGATCTCGGCGGCGACGAACGGGACCACGGTCGCGATGCAGCGCTCGAATCTCGTCGTCGAGTATCGCTACGACGCCGCCTTCGAGACGGCCGCGCCGGACCAGCGCTACGACGTGGCGCTCGATCGCAGCACGGACGAGAGTGCACCGCATTCGTTCGTGACCTTGCCGGCTCCGTTCGTGCTCGACGTACCGACCACCGCGTCGCGCAGCGCGCCGCTGACGATCCGCTGGTCCGCCGGCTCCAGCGATCCGGTCTCGATCGCCGTTACCGGATGTGCGACCGCGCACCTCGGACCGCTCGTCGATACCGGCTCGACCGTGTTGCCGAAGCTCGAGGGCAGCGGGACCTGTGACATCACGATCACCGTGGTCCGGACGCGCACCGGCAGCCTCGATCTCGCGTATGGCCAAGGTGGATCGATCGTCGCCGAGCAGCGCCGCACCACGACGGTCTCGACCACGCCCTAGTGCTCGACCACGCCGGGCGGTGGCTGGAGCATCTGATAGATCAGCCCGATCGGGACGTGGACGGTGAAGACGAACGCCTGATCGTTGTCGCGCGGTCCCGAGATTCGGCGCTGATACTCGGCGCCGAACACTGCCCATCCGAGCTGCGCTTCGACGATCGTGCCACCGACGCAATCGATCGGGAAGATGCCGACCTGGCCGGATGCGCCGTGAAAGACCTCGGTGTAGCTCAGCTCGACGCCGAGCGACGACGAGGCGAGCGGGCCGAGTTGTCCTGCCACACCGAGGCTCCAGAACGAAGGCTCCGTGAAGGCGAGGACCCCGACCCGCGCACGCGCGAACCACGCCCGCGAATCACCATCCGCGTGCAGGCGCACGCCCCCGGCGACATCGAGATCGAGCCCGAGACCCTGGCGCGACATCGAGCCCGAGGTGTCGTACGGCTCGGCGTGAGCCTCGGAGGCAACGAACACGAAGAGCGCGACGAGCGCGACGTACGCGACGAGTGCGACGTACTTAGCCGACACTGACCAACAGCTCGACGACGTAGTCGGTATCGTCGATCGCCGTGCCGTCGATCGCATGCGCGAGACATGCCGCGCTCGCGCTGCGTGCCTTCGCGTGCAGTGACTTGTTGCGAACTTCGAGGTCGAGGTGAGCCGCGAGATCGGGCTTCGAGCAGCGCGTGCGCGCGTGCGCGAGCGCCGCCGCGATCGGTTGGATGTGAGAGGAGGGATCGAGCTTCGCGACGAACGTCGCCTGGATCTCGAACCGAGGAAGACCGGCAGCCCGTTCGAGCACGACCTCGACGTGAGAAGCAGGCGGGGGCTCGACCGCTCGCGATCCTTCGTCGCAACCGAAGCCGCACGTGAAAAGGATCGCGAGCATCGAACGCACGGGTTACGGCGCGTCCTGCGATTGGCAGTTCGTGAGCCCTGCGGGCGTGACCGCGCAGACGTAGATAGCCTTACCGAAGAAGCCGTTCTTCGCGACGAGTGCCTTGCCGTCCGCCGTGGCGCCGACGGCTGCGTACGTGCTGCAGCCGGCCGAGGCGCAAGCGATACCGAGAATCAGTGCGGATAGTTTTTTCATACGTGGGCAGGACGCGCACCTCCGACAAAGTGGGCAGCTTTTCTTTCGAGCCCGCCTGAGCAGTCCTCAGGACAGCGGTGCGGGTTCGCGTGGACGTCCGGGTGTCGGAGCTAGTCCTGCTAGGCTCGGCGTGTGACCGCCAACATCGCACCGTTCACGATCGCCGAAACCAGCCCGGGGAAGTTCAGCCTGTTGCTGACCGTGTTCGAGCCTGCAAGCGCCGTGTTCGACGAAGCCGGCGTCGAGGGCGGCGGCTACGCATGGGAAGCCATCGCGCGCCACGTCGTCGAGCATGTCGCCCTCGAGCTTCAAGAGCGGCTCGACTTCGATCCGGAGGCGAGCATGTTCTGCGCGTACGGCGAAGACCGCGACGCGTTGCTGGAGCTAGGCGCTCGCCTCGCCGCGCTGTTTCATGACCGTGATGCGCTCGCGAAGATGATCGGTACCATCGGTCCCGAGAACTTCGAGGACTAGCGGCAGGCTGCGCGTCTCGGCGTCATGGACACCGATCGGGGAACGAGGTCACGAGCCCTTTGCCATCGTACTCGTTGTCGAAGAACCACTTGCCGTCCTCGAGAAACTCGACCTTCGCGACCGTATTGACCGCCGCGCCCGCAGCCTTTGCAGCGTTCCAGACTCCCGCGAGCGAGCATGCAGGAAATCTCCGGATCGGCCACCGGCAGTTCTGATCGGTCGGATTCATGGCGCGTGCGCGGACCTCGACGGAGGTCGTCCCGACGGTGACCTCGACGTAGCACTTCAGCTCGAGCGGGAGATTCGCGGGCACGTCCGCGGGGCGCGCCGAATGCGCGGGCGAGCGATAGAGGTAACTCGACGTGTTGTCCGTGAGCCCGAGATCCGCGTGACCATCGGGATACACCCCCGCGATGTCCATCCGCACGAAGCCAGCATCCGGATAGATCGCGCGTGCGAGCGCGAAGGCTTTCGGTGCGTACGCGTTGGCGTCGAAGTGTTTTGGATCGTAATCGACGGCGTGTGAAGACGTGGTCGGCACGGAAGGAGTCGGCGGCACACCGCCGCCGATCACGACGTCGTGTCCGATGGTCACGCCGTCGCCGATGATCACGCCGTGCTTTGCCGCCTCCGCTCGGGTCTTGGGGTCGACGTGGCCCGGCGCGACGGCCACTTTCGGCGGTGCTGCGGGCGTCGCTGGTTGCACGACCGGTGACGCGATTGGTGGCGCGACCGGGACCGGGGCGACCGGCACAGCGACCGGGACCGGGGCGACCGGCGTGGTCGTGACGAGCTCGCGGTCGCCACCTCTGGCCGCGACGAAGCTCGCGATCGCGATCGCGATCACCGCGATCACGCCCACCGCGATCCAAGCGCCCTTCTTACTCTCGCGCTTGGGCTCGACCGGGACCGTCGCCATGTTTGCGGGCTGCGCTCGCGAGCCCGCACCACTTCGCGAGATCAGCGGCATGCCACCTCGCGACGACAGAGGTCGCCACGCTTCGGGCGGCAGCGTCGACGAGGCCTCGTGGAGCGCGTGCGCCATGTGCGCGACGGTCTGGAACCGATCGTTGGGATGCTTCGCCATCGCGGTGAGCACGACCTGCTCCATCGCCGCGGGCACCTCGGGCCGCAGGGCGCGCAGCGAGGGTGGCGCCTGCTCGAGGTGTGCGCGCATGAGATCGAACAGGGTCTCGCCCTCGAATGGACGCTTGCCGCTGATCGCTTCGAACAGCATCACACCTGCCGAGTAGATATCGGCGCGCGCATCGATCGTCGTCGCTCCGGAGATTTGCTCGGGCGCCATGTATTGCGGTGTCCCGAGCAACGCCCCCGTCTGCGTGCGCGGCGACAGGCCCGATTGGAGCTCCGGCGCGAGCTTCGCGATGCCGAAGTCGAGCACCTTCGCGTGGCCCTCGGCGGTCACGAGTACGTTGTCGGGCTTGAGATCGCGATGGACGATGCCGATCGCATGCGCCGCCGCGAGCGCGGAGAACACCTCGCTCGCGACATTGACCAGACCACCGAGCGGCAACGGGCCCGCACGCAAGGCATCGGCGAGCGTGCCACCCTCGACGAACTCCATCACGATGTACGGTCGCCCGTCCGGCAACTGTGCCATGTCGATGACATTGACGATGCCCTCGTGGCGGATGAGATTTACCGCGCGAGCCTCGGCGAAGAACCGCTCGAGCAACTCGGGATTGCGCGCGCACTGGTCCGAGAGGACCTTGACCGCGACGCGCGAGCCGATCTGCGGCTGGACGGCGAGATAGACCCGGCCCATGCCGCCTTCGCCGAGCAGCTTCGCCAGGCGATACCGTCCGATCTCGCTGCCGAGCAGCGGATCCTCCGCGACCCGAAGCGGCGAGCCATCACTCGAGCAGAAGCCACCTTCGCCATACGACTGCCCGCACGATGGACAGACAAAACGCGCCACGGCAGCGACCACCTCGAGAGGATATCTCACTCGAACGAGATATCTGGATACTTTGCCGCGAGCTTCGCCTCGACACTCTTGTGGATCGCCTCGTACGTCTTCCAATCGCGCACGCCCGTGCGGTGGAAGTGATAGCCCATGAACGTGCCGAGGTCGGTCCAATCGACGATCGACAGGCCGCTCGCCTTCAACGCCTGCACCGGATCCTTGCCCTGCTTCGCGGCGTACTTCTGCTCGTACAGGATCTCGTAGTACTGCTCGTACGGCATCGGGGGCTCCATCGCGAGCTCGCGATTCGCGGCGCGCGCGGCCGCGGCTTCACGCGCGTAGGGGCCGTACGTGCCTTGCGACGCGGCCTGAAACGCGGCGCCGTAGATCTGCGCGATCGCGAACGTCGTGTCGCTCGCCATCCGAGCGTTCCACGCCTCGTTGATCCGCTGCCAGCTCTCGGCGCTGATGCCCGCGCCCTTCAAAAGATCCTCGTGGTTCGCGCCGCCGACGATCGCCGCGTTGATCGCCGCCCACGCCTCGAGCGTGGTCCCCTCGACAGGCTCGAACGCGCCCCCCGATCGCGCACTCGCGACCTGGTTCGTCATCCGCTGCGTCATCTGCGCGGTGCGCCAGTTCATCTCGCGCTGGCCGACCTCTTCGTACGAGCCGTACTTGCGCGAGAGCAGCGCGTAGACCGACTCCTTCACGGTGTGCCAGTGGCTGCGATCCCGAATGCCGAACCGCGCACAGATCTCCGCGCGCGACTCGTCCGTGCCGCCGTACACACCTTCCGATTCCATGTGGAGCACGGCGTTGAAGAATGCGTCTTCGTCATCGGGGTCGAAGCCCGCGACGTCGAAGGCGACTTCGTCGTCGGCCTCTGGCTCTTCTGGCTCTTCTGGCACGACCTGTGGCTCGGGCGCGTGCTGAGGTTGGACGGCGGACTGTTGCTTCGCCGGAGCCATCGCGGACTCGGCCAGCTTCTTCACTTTGTCGAATAAACCCATGCCGACCTCATCAGCAAGGTCCGGGCCGGCCGTAACTCGCTGTTCCCCCGTAGCCTCGAGGGGTGGATCAAGCAACGACTTGCGCGATCGCGCAGTCAGCGATCGAACTTCTTCTTGATGCTGTAGAGCTGGAGCTTGTGGACCAGCGTGCGTAGCGGCAGGCCGAGTGCCTTGGCCGCTTCGGTCTGATTGCCGCCGTGCTTGTGCAGCGCGCGCACGATCAGCTGCGCCTCGTACTTGCGCAGGTGCTCGCGATAATCGGTCGGCACATCACCATCGAGCTCGTCCAGTGGCGGCGTGGGCGCGCGGGTGATGCGATCCGCGAGATCCGCGACCGTGATCGCCTTGCCCTCCGCGAGCACGACCGCGCGCTCGATCGCGTTGCGCAGCTCGCGCACGTTCCCCCGCCAACTATACGACTGCAGCGCGACGAGCGCCTCGGGGGAAATCTCGCGCACGTCCGAGCCCGCCTGCTTCGCTGCTTCTTTCAGGAACCGCTCGGCGAGTGGCTTGATCTCCTCGACGCGCTCGCGTAGCGCAGGGATCCACAGCGTCATCGAGTTCAGCCGATACAGCAGGTCCTGCCTGAACAGGCCCGCGGTCACCATGGCCTCGAGGTCGCGATGGGTCGCCGCGATCACGCGAACATCGACGGTGATCTCCTGCGTGCCACCGACGCGCGTGACGCGCTTGGTCTCGAGCACGCGCAGCAACGCGGCCTGCGCCGACCCGGCGAGCTCCCCGATCTCGTCGAGCAGCACGGTGCCACCATCAGCTTGCTCGAAGATGCCAGGCGCGGATCGCTCCGCACCCGTGAACGCGCCGGCCTCGTGGCCGAACAACACCGTCTCGATCAGCGTCGATGGAATCGCGCCGCAGTTGATCGTGCGAAGAGGACCCTTACTGCGTGGTCCGCTGTCATGGATCGCGTGCGTGATGACTTCCTTGCCCGTGCCGGTCTCGCCGTGGATCAAGACCGCGATCGTCGATTGCGCGAGCCGCTTCACGGTCTGCATCACCTGCTTCATCGCGACGCTCTTGATCACGACCGCCGCGGTGTCCTGATCTTTCTTCGCACCGGAGCGTGTCACCTTGAGCGCGGCGATGAGCTCTTCGACGGAAGATCCGTCGCCGGGAAAGCTCACGGTGTTGCACGCGAGCCGTGGCTCACCACCCGTGAGCTCTGCCGAGAGCGTGCGCACGTACTCCGGCGTGGCCTCGGGCAACGCGATCAACACGGCCGTAGGCCCGTACATACCCACGCGATCGACCGGCCGTAACCGCATGCGCAACCGGCTCGCCCACATGCTGACGTGATCCGCGGCCTTGACGAGCATCAGCGCGAGTGGGCGCTGAAACGTTCGGGCGCGGAGGATCTCGTCGCCGAGTTGCGCGACGAAGCGATCGTGCCCGTCGAAGCCGCGCAGCTCCTGATCGACCGAAGAGATGATGTGAATCTTCACGACCACCGGTCCGATGCTGACCTCGTCGGTTGGCACGATCCGGGTCGACTTGATCTTCTCGCCGTTGCGCGTGGTGCCGTTCGTGCTGCCGAGATCCTCGATCCAGATCCCCTGATCGTTCCACACGAGGCGCGCGTGTTGCCGCGACAACCCGGGATCCGGAATCGCGACATCGGACGGCGCCGCTCGCCCGATGATCAGCGGGCGATCCTTGGCGAGCTGCGCGACCGTCGCGCCATCGCGGTGATAGAGCACGAGCGTGGTGCGCGCATGGCGCACCGTCTCGGTCCCCTTCACGGTGGTCTGCTCGGCGGTCATGTTGCGCGATCACGCAAGTTCTTGCTCGACAGCATGGGGGCGAGCGCCAGCAAACACAACCACTTACGGCTGGCTCGCGAGTTGCGAGAGGGGTCGCCATGCAAATTCTCGCGGGACTCATCACCATCGTCGGCGGCCTGATCGCAGCTTCGAACTTGATCGTCGCTCGCAAACCGAACGCCCAGCAGTTGATCGACAAGCTGACCCCCTATCAAGGCTGGGTCGGCATCGTGATGTTCTTCTGGGGGATCTGGGGCTGCATCAACTGCGTGCGCTGGCTCGGCCTGTTGTCGAGTCACCCGATCTACTGGGCGCTCGCGACGGCATCGAGCGTCTCGGATCTCGTCGTCGGTTTCCTGCTCGGCTTCGCGCTGATCTCGAAGTACACGCTCGGCAGCAGCGCCGCAGCCCAGATGCGCGGCCAGCAATTCCGGACGCGCCTGATGCCGTGGCAGGGCACGTTCGGCCTCGTCGCGATCGTGATGGGCGTGCTCTACCTCGTCATGTAGCCGCTATTCGAGCCAGATCGCGGCGACGTACGTGTTGTGCGTCACATCGAAGAAGCCCGCTTGCGATGCACTGATCTGGACCGAGATCGTCGTCGTGCCCGCGGGAATCACGGCCGACAGAAAGTCCTCCTGGTACGTCTGGTCCGGGCTCGTGCCCAGCGTCGTGGTGCCTGCGAGGTTCGATTGGACCATGACCACGGCATCGGTCTTCGCATCACCAGTCGTCGTGACGTGGACGTGCTTGCCGACGTCACCCACCGCGACGGTGAACTTCACCCAATCCTGATCCGCGAGGGTCAGCAGCGAGGCGTTGTTGAGGAGCGCTTGCTTGGACACGGTCTGCGCCGTCGCGGCGGTCGTGGTGTTCGCGGCTTCGTTGACCGAGACGAGCGGGAACGCGGTGGCGAGCATCGAGAACGCAGACGCGCTGCCGTCGTCGACGTAGATCGCGTAGAACGTCGTGGCCGCGGTCGCGACCCCGTCGAGCTGGGTGAGGGCGGTGCCTTGATCGTCGTAGCCTCCGGGGAGCTGATCGGCGAAGTGGCCCGACGCCGGCAAGAGGATCAGCTGAGGTGTCGTGCCCGCCGTCGTCGGCGTCGCGACGAACTTGTTCGCCGTAGTCGCGCCGGCCGCGAGTTGAAACAGCACCGAGCCGCCGGCCGTGACCGTGTTGCTCGACGCGGTCGCTGCGGTCAACGGCTTCGCGGTGCGCGCCGTGATGGGGAGCGCGGCGCCGAGCGTCGAGCTCACCATGCCGCTCGTCACCGAGTAGGTGCCGCCGACCGCGGGCGCATCGACATCGATGAACAGCGTGCCCTGGATCTGGTAGTCGGACGCGGAGCTGATCCGCGCGGCCACACCGGCGGGCGTCGTCACCGAGAGGTGGGAGTAGAGCAGGCACTGGCCCGTGAACGGATTCGAGAACCCGCACGTCAGATCGAACGGCGCGCCGAAGTCGAGCTGGCGGATCGCGAACGGGGCGATCGAGCCCTGGGCGACATCCCCGCCGGTCTGCATGATGATCGGCGAGTCGACCTCGAACGCCTTGGTCAACGTGGTGACGCTCGTCCCGTCGGTGACGGTGACGTCGTGCATGCCGACGGCGGCGGTGTCGGCGATCGTGATCTCGGCGAACAGATCGGTCGGGCTCGCGACGGAGATCGTGCCGACGGTGATTCCCGCGCCGAAGCTCATCGTGGTCGACGCTGACCACTTGGTCGAGTCGCCCGTGACCTCGACTCGCACGACCCGGCCGGAGTAGCCCGACGCCGGGAACACGCCATTGGCGGTGGGAGGAATGGGCGGCGTGGCATCCGGAGTTGCGGCCGTGTTGTCGCTGCTACACGCGGCGACGGAGAGTGAGAGAACGAGGAACGAGAATGAGCGCATCGCCGCGGACCCTTGCATGCCGCTTTGTTCGCGATCCACTCGAACGGCACGTGCGGCGTGACCTTAACTAAATCGTAGGCCGGCGCGGGCGGCTCTCATCCGGATGGTGAGAACGCCCCACCCGTTTCGTAGCATGCGTCACGCTTTGCTCGTGGCGACGCGCGATGCAGTACCGTCGCAGCATGAGATGGCTGGCGATCGTGGGGCTCGCGGCGTGTGGCTCCGGCGAGCCTGCGCCGACCGTGGATGCCAGCAACAGCGGCGGCGCACCCGAGGTGATCTTCCCACGCACGGGCATCACACCGGATCAGCTGGCGGTCCTCGTCAACGACGATGATCCGCTCTCGGTCTCGATCGCCGCCTACTACGTGACCGCACGCAGCATTCCGGCGGCGAACGTCGTGCACCTGCACGTCCCCGCGGGCGCGAACTTATCCGTCGCGAGCTTCATGCCGCTGGCCGCGCAGGTCGAGGCAGCCCTCGCCGGCACCACCGCGGAGGCGCTCGCGATCACGTGGACGCAGCCCTATGCGGTCGACTACATGTCGATCACGAGTGCGTTCGCGCTCGGTTACATTCCTCAGGACGCGACGACGAACGCGTGTAGCAACACGAGCCCCAAGTGCGGCCCCGACAACCCGTACGTCGCGGATCCGAATTCGACCTCTCCGTTTACCGACCACGCGTTCCGCCCGGCGATGACGATTCCGGCGACGACGCTCGCCGAGGCGACCGCGCTGATCGATCGCGGCGTTGCCTCCGACAATACGTGGCCGACCGGCAGCGCATACCTCATGAGCACGAGCGATCACGTACGCAGCGCGCGTTGCGTGCTCGACACGATGTACGGCTACATCAACGAGTGCCAGCTCTTCCTCGATACCTGGGACACCGCGGCGTCCGGGATCGACGCGAACATCGTGATGGCCGACAGCATCGCGAACAAGACCGACGTGTTGTTCTACGTGCAAGGCCTCGCGAGCGTGCCGGATCTCGCGACGAACACGTACCTGCCCGGTGCGATCGCGGATCACCTGACCTCCTACGGTGGAGACATTCCTACGTCGGGTCAGATGAGCTGCTTCGAGTTCATCAAGGCAGGCGCGACCGGCAGCTTCGGCACCGTGGTCGAGCCATACGCGTTCCAGCAGAAGTTCCCGGATCCGCGCGTGTTGATCCCGCGCTACTTCGGCGGCGAGACGCTGATCGAGGCGTACTGGAAATCGGTCGCATCGCCGGGCATGGGCATCTTCATCGGCGAGCCGCTCGCTCGCCCGTTCGGCACGGGCTTTCGCTCGAGCTTCGCGGAAGGTGCGCTCACGATCGAGACCACGGTGATGCTGCCGGGTCACCTGTACGTGATCGAGGCCGGCGATTCGGCAGCAGGTCCGTTCACGCCCGTGCTCTCGAACCTGAGCGTCACGAAGTCCCAGATCTCGACGTTCACGATCCCCGCCGCGACCGCGCATACCTATCGCTTTCGGGCGAGCTGACTACTTCTGCAGGTGGAGGTGCGGCCCGCTCCACGCGGAGTTGCCGCCGCCGCGCTCGTCGATCACCGTGATGCCGTCGCGCCGGGCATCGCGCATGAAGCTGTTGACCGAGGCCGCGCTATGACCACGGGTCCGGACATCGACGGCGCGACCCGCCTTGTGGGCCCAGCCGAGGTGATGGCCGCCCGTCGAGGACGTCACGACATAGCCGTGATCGTGCGCGAAGGCGGTCAGCTCGCCGACGGTCTGACGACCACCCGTGGAATCGAGGAGGAGCTCGGTCGGGATCGCTTCGAGTTTCGACATGAGCTGGAACAGTGCAGTGCGGGTGCCAGCTCGCTCGAGCGCGCAACCCGGTGATTTCTCGCCGCAGACCAGGCCTGGGCTCCCCGCGGTACCCGCGGTAGACGCTTCCTCGGTTCGCCATCTCGCTCCCTTTCGGCGTCAGTCGTCGTTCGTATATCGTGCGTTCATGATCGCGGACGCCAGCATCGATGTCGCGTTGATCGGTGGTGGGATCATGAGCGCGACGCTCGCGACGATCCTGCGCAAGCTCGATCCCGGCCTCCGCATGGTCGCGTACGAGCGACTCGACCGCGCCGCGTCCGAGAGCTCCGATGCGTGGAACAATGCGGGCACCGGTCACTCCGGGTTCTGCGAGCTCAACTACACGACCACGAAGCCGGACGGCACCGTCGATTGCAGCAAGGCCGTGAAGGTCGCCGCACAGTTCGCCCAGAGCCTCGCCTTGTGGCGCTCGCTCAGCGCGTGCGGCGAGCTTCCCGACGAACACACGTACCTGCGCGAGGTGCCACACGTGTCGTTCGTCACCGGTGCCGACGACGTCGCGTTCTTGCGAGCCCGCGCCGCCCACCTGAACCAGGCGCCGCTGTTTCACGGCCTCGAGTACAGCGAGGACCGCGCGCAGATCGCAGAGTGGATCCCGCTCGTCATGGACGGTCGCGATCCGAGCGCGCCGGTGGCCGCGACCCGCATGGCCCGCGGCTCCGACGTGAACTTCGGTGCGCTCGCGCGCGCGATGATCACGTGGGTCGACGAGGTCTCCGGCTTCGCGATCGAGCTGTCCAGTGAAGTCCGCGACATCCATCGCGCCGACGATGGCTGGCTCGTCGCGATCAAGAACCGGCTGACCGGCAAGGAGCACACGGTGCACGCCAAGTTCGTGTTCATCGGTGCGGGCGGCTATTCGCTCAAGCTGCTCGAGCAGACCAAGATTCCGGAGGCCCGCGGCTACGGAGCGTTTCCGGTCAGCGGCCAGTGGTTGCGCTGCACGAACCGCGACGTGATCGCGCGCCATCAAGCGAAGGTCTACGGCATGGCCGAGACTGGCGCGCCGCCGATGTCGGTGCCGCACCTCGACACCCGCTGGATCGATGGCTCGCAAGAGCTGCTGTTCGGCCCCTACGCGGGTTTCACGACGAAGTTCCTCAAGGACGGATCGTGGCTCGACCTCCTGGGCTCGATCGGGATTCACAACCTGCGCGCCGTGATGGCGGCCGGGCTTCGCAACATGGATCTGACGAAGTACCTCGTCGGCCAGGTGATGCTCTCGGAGCCCGAGCGCGTCGAGCTGTTGCGCCGCTACTGCCCGACCGCGCGGGATGAAGATTGGGAGGTCCAGATCGCGGGCCTGCGGGTCCAGATCATCAAGAGCGATGGCCACGGAGGCGGCGAGCTGAAGTTCGGCACCGAGGTCGTGACCAGTGCCGATGGCTCGATCGCGGCGCTGCTCGGTGCTTCACCCGGTGCATCGACCGCCGTCGCGATCATGCTCGAGCTGATCGCGCGATGCTTTCCGGATCGCTGGAAGAGCGCGGAGTGGCAGCGCGCGATCGCGCACTGGATCGGTCAGCCGCCAGTCGAGGCTTAGTCGGCGCCGCCGCGCTGACGAAGCGCCAACGGCATCACGAGTGCGTCAAGGCTTGTTGCACCGCGACGAAGCCTTCGTGGAGCGGGCCCTGTGTCTCGGCCTGCTTCGCGAGGTTGTCGCGAATCGTCTGTTGCGTCGCCGGGTCGGCGAAGGGGAGCAGCTTCGGCATCACCGCCGACACGTAGCCGAGCATCGCGCGACGATCCTGCTCGGGTACGCGCGTGTCCTCGGCGATCAGGAGGCCGCCGCGCAACATCTCGCCGTAGCCGTGCTTCATCTGCGCGAGGCCGTCGAGGCGCGCTCGATGCTTCGGGTCATCGGAGCCGAACGTCGCGACGAATGCATCGGCGGTGACCGCGAGCGTGGCCGCCTCGCCGAGGTACGTGCCCATCACCTCGATGAACTCGCGCGATGGCGCGGCAAGAAGGTTCTCCGTGTAGAGCTTGGAGAGCTGGTTGAGGGCTTCGCCGCGCTGCGCGTGCACCGCGAACTGGTCGCTGGTCGACGCCGCGCGGGCGTCGGCGAGCGGTGCGAGCAACTTGGCGAACACCGGACCCGACTTCGCGCCGCGAAAGTGCGGCAGCCGCTCGCGGTGATCGCTGCATTGCTCTTTCAGCACCGTGGCAGCGGTCGTGAGGTCATCCGGATGCCACGGCTTGTCGATCACCAGCCCGGCCTTCGCGTAGTCCGCGACATCCCACGCCTCGGCAGGAAGATCGTTCGGTTTGGTCTTCGCGCAACCAAGCAACCCGAGCGTAACCACCACGAGCAGGGCGCGTTCCATGGCTGGAACATATCGTCGAACGACGCAACTTGGTCGCGCCCGGAGGCCTCAGAATCCTAGCGCCGTGGCCGAAATCTCGTACGGTGCTGCTGTGCCCAGCGATGAATGGCTGACCCGTGCGCGCGAGCAGTGGACCTGGCGAGGTGCGAAGCGACCGGAGTTCGCGGTCGAACCGGGCCCGGGACAGGAATCGGTGTGGGACTACCCTCGCCCGCCCGCGCTCGTCGCGGATCCGCGCGAGGTGATCGTGCAACACCGCGGCGTCGAGGTCGCGCGCTCTCGCGCCACGATTCGCTTGCTCGAGACCTCGCATCCGCCGACGTTCTACATTCCGCGGGCCGACGTGCGTGGCGATCAGCTCGTGCGCGCCACCGGTGCTTCGTTCTGCGAGTGGAAGGGCCCGTGCACCTATTACGACGTCGCAGGGGTCGCGCGTGCCGGGTGGTCGTACGACGAGCCGTTTCCGGAAGCGGAGGTGATCCGTGGCTGCGTGGCGTTCTATGCCACGGAGCTCGCATGCTTCGTTGCTGGCGAACGTGTTCGTGCGCAACGCGGTGGCTTCTACGGTGGCTGGATCACGAGCGAGCTCGTCGGTCCGTTCAAGGGCGACCCGGGGACGTCAGGCTGGTGAGTGCCGTGCCGCCGTATCGATCGCGTGGCGTAGCTGCTTCTCGGTGAATGGCTTCTCGAGATGGGCCGAGCCTCGGTCGACGAGGAACTCGCGCGCTTGCGGCGTGAACGCACCCCCGGTGACGAACACGATGCGCTCGCGATAGTACGGTGTGAGCTGGGCGTAGAGCTCCATGCCGTTCATCTCCGGCATCATCAGGTCGCACAAGATCACGTCGAATTCCTCACCCGAACCGAGGCGAGCGAGCGCGATACTGGCGCGGGTCACGGGCGTGACTTCGTGCTCCGGCGACAGGAGCATGGCGACGGCCCGACCGACCGCGACTTCGTCGTCGATCAGGAGGATGTGCAGCCCACGCGTGACCTCCGGGGCCGGGGCACTCGGTTCGGCGAGGGTCTTGGCCGAGGCCGCGCGCAGCACGATCCGGAACGTCGTGCCCTTGCCGAGCTCGCTGGTGACGGAGATCTCACCGCCGATCGACGTGATGATCTGGTGCGAGATGGCAAGCCCCAGCCCGATACCGATGCCGAGCGGCTTCGTCGTGAAAAAGGGATCGAAGACGCGGCCGAGGTTCTCGGCAGGGATCCCGATGCCGGTATCCTCGACCTCGACGAAGACTCGATCATCGCGGGTCGAGGTTCGCACGCGCACCTCGGCGACCTCGCCATGGCTATCGATCATCGCGTGGGCCGCGTTGACGAGGAGGTTGAGAAACACCTGACCGAGCCGCGACGGGCTTGCATGCACGAGCGGTACGTCGGGCGCGTAGCACGTGATCAGCTTCGCTCGATGCCGCAGCTCGTTCGTCGACATCTTGATCGATGATTCGAGGATCGCGACCACGTCTACGGGACGGAGCTCGTCATCGGAGGGGCGCGTGAGCTCGCGGAGATCGCGCACGATCGAGCTGACGCGTTCCGCCGCATCGCGTGCATCCGCGAGTTGCCCCGCGTGCTGCGGCGGAAGATCGCGCGCGAGCAGCTCGAGGTTCGAGATGAGGTACGCGAGAGGATTGTTGATCTCGTGCGCGACGCCCGCCGCGAGCGTCCCCATCGACACCAGACGATCGGCGGTCGCCACCCGGGCAAACAGCTCGCGCCGTTCGGTGATGTCGTGCGCGATCACGACGTTGGCCGGATGGCCGTCGAAGTCGAGCATGATCGCCTCGGCTTCGATCACCGCGATCGATCCATCGCGCCGGATCATCCGCGATTCCGCTACGGGAGCCGTACCCTCGCGTGCGGTCTGCTCGCCGCGCGCCTTGATCAGCTCGTGATCGGCCGGATGGATGAAGTCGAGCAACGGTCGACCGACGAGGTCCGCCGCATCGTCGAAGCGCAACCCGCGAACCGCCGCCGGGTTGATGTAGATGATGATGCCTTGGCGATGGACGATCGTCCCGATCGGCATGCGTTCGATCAGCGTGCGGAAATTTTGTTCGGAGCGCCGCAGCGAGGTCTCGCCCTCGGTCAGCTCGAGGATCACGGCGAGCGTGCAAACGCGCCCCTGAAACTCGAGGCGCGACATCTCGACGTCGACATCGAACGCACGCCCGGCCTTCGTGATGTGCCGGCTCAGCCGCTTGAAGCGCACCTTCGAGTGTTCGCGCTCACGAGCGATCGCGTGGTCGAATTGCGGCAGCTCGTCGGTGTGGCGAAGCTCGCGGACGCTCATGACGAGGAGCTCGTCGCGCGTCCAACCGTACAGCGCACACATCGCGGCATTGACCGCGACGAGCGCGAGCGACACGCGATCGAACACGAACATCGGCCGCGGATTCGCGTCGAAGAGCACCTCGAAACCGTCCGACACCGAGCCCACGCTAGCACCTGCTTCACCAAATGTGCCGGGCGTGCGCCTACCTCGGCCCCGGGGTCATACCCCCACAGTGTCGCTTGGTTACCCCAGCCTTACCCAGCTAAGTCGTTTGGATGTGACCGTCCTGCATGGCACGCATTGCGCAATACGTGCAAGTGACGTCGGGGGGATCATGAAACACATCTCGCACATACGCGCACTCGGAACGGCACTCGGCCTCGCGGCGATGTTGGTCCCTGGTTGTTCCGGCGACATCACCAGTGGTGGTGGTGATGATACCGGCGGCAGCAACGACATCCCGTTCGAAGCGGTCGCGCCTGCGGTCTACGTGCCGAAGGTCAAGAATCTGATGACCGGACTCGCGGCGACCGACGCCGAGATCGCAGCCGTGGTCGCGGATCCCTCGACCTTGCGTGACGAGATCGATGGCTGGATGCAGTTGCCGGAGTTCCAGGCACGCATGCTGGATTTCTTTCGCAACGCATTCCAACAGAATCAGGTAACGCTCGCGGATCTGACCGCGAACATCGGCAACAACGCGAACAACCTGACCAACTTCAATCAGAACTATCGCGCGCGGTTCGAGCGCAGCTTGATGGATTCGTTTCCCCTGACCGCGTGGCAGCTCGTGCAAGAGGGCCGGCCGTTCACCGAGACGCTGACCACCAATCGCTTCATGTTGACGACCGCGCAGATGAGCGTGCTGTCGTACATCGACGAGCGGCCGACCGACGACAACAACAAGACCACCGATCGGCTCGCGAATCGCCAGG
>JANXOP010000116.1 GCA_025357755.1 Kofleriaceae bacterium
GAGCCGAGCACGGATCTCGGGATTCGCACGCAGCAGCTCGCTCACGATCGGCAACACGTAGAGCCGGCCGAACACGAGTGGCGCCGCGATCACGAGCTCGCCGCGCGGCATCGTGAGCTCGCCCGCCGCGATCCGATCTGCCTCGCCGAGCTCCTCGAGGATCCGGCGCGCGGCGATCGCGTAGACCTGCCCGGCTTCGGTCATGACCAGGCGGCGGCTCGTCCGCACGAACAGCGCGGTCGCGAGGTGCGACTCGAGCTCCGCGACCTTGCGGCTGACCGTCGGTAGCGGTTGCGCGAGCACCCGCGCGGCGGCCGAGAGGCTCCCCGCATCGACCGCCGCCACGAAGGTGCGCAGCGCCTCGAGCTGATTCATGTAGATCTCATTTTTCGAGAGGATACCTCGCAAAATAGCCATCTAGTCACGATTTACGGTAGGCCCTACGGTAGCTGCATGACCCCGTTCAGTGATGCCGTCAAGGCTGTCCAGACCGCGCGTGGTTCACGCAAGGGCTACGCGAAGCTCGAGGCGCGCGGCGGCTTTGCCGACGCGATCACGCCGGAGCTAGCCGCGTGGCTCGGCGAGCAGACCACGTCCTATCTCGCGAGCGCGAGCGCCGATGGTCAGCCGTACATCCAGCATCGCGGCGGCCCGCCCGGGTTTCTGCGCGTGCTCGATGCGCACACGCTCGCGTGGGTCGACTACGTCGGCAACCGGCAGTACATCTCGACCGGCAACCTCTCGGAGAATGCGAAGGCGTGCTTGTTCGTGATGGACTACGCACGCAAGCAGCGCGTGAAATTCTGGGGCACTGCGAAGGTCATCACCGACGATGCCGAGCTCGTCGCTTCGCTGATGCCGGCGGGCTACGCTGCGAAGCCCGAGCAGGTGATCGTGTTCAGTATCGAGATGTGGGATGGCAACTGCCCACAGCATATTCCCGACGTCGGAGAGCTCTAGATCTCGACGACGAATCACCCCGATCGGAGCGCGATCATCGGCTCGCGGGTTACGATCGGGGTAGCGAAGGTGCTCGCTTTTTCGGGATCGTCACCGTCGGACTTTCCCCCAGTTCCCGACGACGATCCGATCGAAATCCGGCGCGAGCTTCGACGACAGTGTGTGATACCGACGGAGAGTGTCCACCTAGCGCTCGCGATGCAGATCCGTAGAGTAGTTCTTCGATGAAGCAGTTCGCCTCGCTCGCGTTTGCACTTGCTGTGGTTGCATGTGGTGGCAAGGGTGGAACCGGTGGAGGCGATGGCACCGATGCAGGTAGCGGTGGCACCACCAGCGACTCGACCACCAGTGCTCCGCCGGTCTGCGGCGATAGCCACCTCGATAGTGGCGAGACCTGCGACGACGGCAACACCACGAGCAACGATGGTTGCTCGGCGGACTGCCAGATCGAGTCCGGCTTTGCCTGCGGCGATCCGGGCACGATCTGCTTGTCGACGCACACGTGCGGCAACGGCATCATCGAAGCGACCGAAGGCTGTGACGATCACAACACCCACGCTGGCGATGGCTGCGGCGCGAACTGCCAGATCGAACCGGGCTGGCAGTGCCCGACCGCGGGCATTCGCTGCAGCGCCGCTTTGTGCGGCGATGGCATCGTCGCGGGCACCGAAGAGTGCGACGACGGTAACGGCGCGGGCAGCGATGGGTGCAGCGCCGCCTGTAAGGTCGAGACCGGCTGGGCCTGTCCCGACGCGAACATGGCGTGTCACCACACGACCTGTGGAGACAACGTCAAAGAAGGCCTCGAGGAATGCGACGACGGCAACCACGACCTCGGCGATGGCTGCAACCCGCAATGTCAGCGCGAGCCGCAGTGTCTCGACGGCACCTGCACCGCGGTGTGCGGCGACGGTGTGCTCCAGACCGGTGAAGAATGCGACGACGGCAATCTCAACAACTTCGATGGCTGTTCGAGTACCTGTACCGTCGAGACCGGCTTCGCGTGCACGACGGTGACGCCGGCCGATGCCGCGAGCGTTGCGGTCTCGATCGTCTATCGTGACTTCAAGGGCTTCTACCAGGCCCATACCCAGAATTCTCAGGGCATCGGCACCCTACAGACAGGTGGTCACATCGACTTCGAGAACGCGAACGGTGCCGAGGCCGGCATCCTCGGCGCGCTCTACACGCCGATGGTCAGCCACAAGCCGGTCTACGCGCTCACCGCCGCGACGAGCACCACCACGCATGGCCAGTCGACGTTCGACCAGTGGTACCGCGACACCATGGGCGTCAACATCAGCTACGCCGACACCCTGACCATCCCGCACACCGGTGCGGCCAACTCGGGCACGTACCTGTTCGCGAACGACTCGTTCTATCCGCTCGACGGTCGCGGCTGGGCGACGCAGACCCCGGCCGAGGTCCTCTACAACAACCACAACTTCAGCTTCACCTCGGAGCTCCGCTACTGGTTCACCTATACCGGTAACGAGGTCCTCTCGTTCTACGGCGACGACGACGTATGGGTGTTCGTGAACAACCGCCTCGCGCTCGACATCGGTGGCGTCCACGGCAAGACCTCGGGCTCGATCACGCTCTCGAACATGGCGGCGTCGACCAAGCTCAACCTGGTCGTCGGCCACACCTACGAAGCGGTCGTGTTCCAGGCCGAGCGCCACACCTCGGCGTCGAACTACGAGCTCACGCTCAAGGGCTTCAACGCACCGAAGAGCGTGTGCACCGATCACTGCGGCGATGGCGTGACCTCGACGAACGAGGTCTGTGACGACGGCGTCAACATGGGCGGCTACGGCTCGTGCGCGCCGGGCTGCCTCGCCTTCGGGCCGCGTTGTGGCGATGGCATCGTCCAGGCCGGTCACGAGCAGTGCGACGACGGCACGAACGTCGGTGGCTATGGTCACTGTCTGCCGACCTGCACGCTCGGTCCGCGCTGCGGCGATGGCATCGTGCAGTCCGACCACGAACAGTGTGACGACGGCAACGATAACCCGAACGACGGTTGCGACGCCTGCCAGACGCCTATTCTGTAGGAGACGTGTCCGCCGGCTTCGGCTTGTCCGCCACGATGAAGGACACCCCGATCACGTTCGGCTTGTCGACGCCGGCCGGTTTGTTGTTGTTGTCGTAGAAGATGACCTGGAGCGGGCCGCGAAGCTCGAGGCCCTGCGAGGCAGTCGGCGTATCGCGATGATGGTCGTCGAGCTTCACGGTCTCGCTGACCGCGTAGACCTCGACGTTGCCCGCCTTGATCGAGACCGTCGTCCCGGCCGCCGGTGCGAGCGAGCCGCGTGAGGGGCCTTTGTCCTTGGAGCCGGCCGGAAACACGTAGAGCTCCTTGATCGTGCGGTCGGTCTGGTTGACCAGCGACACGGTCTGGAGCTGGGCACCACCACAGGCGGTCAACCACGCGACCAGGAACAGGCGCTTCATGTCGCCACTCGTAGCACGAGCGCGAGGATCGCGAGCACACCGACGATCACGACGAACGCCGTGAAGAACGTCGCGTTACTCATGTGCCAATCGACCGGCGCGTAGCGACCGTTCGGCAGCAGGTGGACGCGATCCGCCATGTCGCGGGTCTCCGTCTTCATCAAGCGCATCTGGGAGACCGTCATGGGTCAAAAATTGTCCCCCGATCTCGGGGCGGATCGCAAACTTACGGTCGAACGCGGATCGGTGCGGCCGCGCTGCACAGCGGGCAGCCCTCGGCTACGACCGCGTGATCGCACGCTTCACAGGCGAAGGCGACGACGTGATAGCCGGGGTCACCGAGCTCGGCGAGGGGCTGCGGCTTCGGCGTTTCACCACCACCACTCTTCGCGGTCGCCGGCACGAGCGCGATCGCGAGCAGCTCGAGCTCGTTGCACTTCGGACAGCGTTTCGGCACGGCGAGCTTGCTCGGTTCGCCGAGCGCGATCGCGAGCTTGTCCGGCGCGTTGCAGCGCGGGCACATGTCGCTCGAGAACGCGACGTGCTTGCACGTGACGCACGTGATGCGATAGGTGCCATCGACGAACTTCTCGCCGTCGTGAGCCCACTTCCCGGCGGTGGTCGCCTCCGCGAGCATGATGCCGACCGTACGATCGATGAAGCTGTGAATCTCCAGCGTCGCGCCACCACACGCCGGGCAGCCAGCATCAATCGCGAGCTCGAAAGCCGGTTGGTCGAGTGCACCCATGCGGTCCTTCTACCGCGTCCGTGCGCTAACGTGCACCCATGCGACTCGTGATCCTCGGCGCCGGTGCGATCGGCGGAGTAGTGGCTGGTCATCTCGCGCGTGCCAACCGCGACGTGCTCTTGCTCGCGCGCGGCGAGCACCTCGCGGCGATCCGGGCGAACGGATTGCGCGTCGACACGGTCGAGGGTGGGTTCACCGTCGAGGTGCCGTGTGCCGCGCCGCCCTCTCCGGGACAGGGTGATCGGATCGCCTGGCGCGACGACGACGTGCTCGTCGTCGCGCTCAAGACCCAGGATGTCAGCGGCGCGCTCGCGCTCCTCGACGCGCCCGCGCGGATCCCGATCGTGTGCTTGACCAATGGTCTCGAGGCCGAGCGGATCGCACTGCGCCATGCGCGCGAGGTCTACGGCTGCTGCGTGATGATGCCGGCCGCGTATCTCGTGCCCGGGACCGTGCAGACCTTCGGGGTGCCTGTCCCGGGGCTCCTCGATCTCGGGCGCTATCCCGATGGCACCGGCGAGCTCGCAGATGCGCTCGCCGGTGAATTGATCGTCGCCGGTTTCGGCTGCGAGGTCCGCGCGAACATCATGAAGTGGAAGCGCTACAAGCTGCTCGACAACCTGGCGAACGCCGCCGAAGCGCTGAGCGGTCCCGCGGCACGTACCTCGACGGTCGCGGTGCTCGCGAAGGCCGAAGGTCGCGCGGTGTACGAAGCGGCAAATCTAGCGTGCGTCACGCCCGACGAAGATCGTGCGCGCCGCGGCGACTTCAAGCACGCCGAGATCGCGGGCGTGCCACGCGGCGGTGGCTCGACGTGGCAGAGCCTCGCGAAAGGTGGTGGCCTCGAGACCGACTACTTGAACGGCGAGATCGCGATGCTCGGTCGGTTGCATGGCGTCGCGACGCCGATCAACGAAGCCCTGCAGGCGCTCGCCGCGGAGGCGGCGCGGACGCGGCAGCCCGCCGGAACGTTGCCTCTCGGTGACCTGATCGCGCGCATCGTCGCGTAAGCAACTCGCCGCAGCACACCGTGGTCACACGGCGGATGAAGCGCTGGTGGATGACGATCGTGATCGCGACAATGCCGACGGCCGCACGCGCCGATGATCCTCCGAGCGCAGCCCCCGGTGCGACGCCCCCCACGCAGCACCCGCCGACCGGCACGTTCGAGATCGGAGCGAGCTACAAGACCGACGACGGCTTTGGCGCCTCGGCGAAGGTCGCGCAACCGGATCTGTTCGGCACCGGCAAGCTGCTGTCGCTCGATGCCACCGTGACCGAGCGCGAGCAACGGTTCACCGCGCGGTTCCTCGATCCGCACGTGCTCGGCAGCGACGTCCAGGTCGACACCTCGATCGTCGGGGATGCCAAGCACCTCGCCGGCTTCACGCGCGCCGCGCTCGGCCCGAGCATCTCGCTGTCGCACATGATCGCGGCGCATACGCGGGCGTACGTGATGTACAGGTTCGAGAACGTCACCGAGCAACCCGATCACGGCCCTGCCCGCTCGCCGTACGACATCGGCGCGCTGCGACTTGGCGACGAGTACGACACCTTGTCGGAGCCCTTCCTCGCGAAGCACGGTTCGCGCGTGGGCGCGTACATCGAGGTGGCGACCGCGGGCCTCGGCTCCGAGGTCGAGGAGGTGCACTCGAAGACATTCGCGGAGACGCACCGCGCGATCGGTGGTGGCATGACGCTCCACCTGCGCGGCTCGCTGGAGAATGTCTCGAGCCTTTCGAACCAGGCCCTGCCTGCCGGCGAGCGGTTGTACTTCGATGGGTCGAGTCAGATCCGCGGCTATGCCCCGAACCAGTTCGGGCCCCGCGATGGTACCGGCACTCGGCTCGGCGGAAACTTCTCGTTCTACGGCAGTGCCGAGCTCGAGGCTCCGATCACGCACGAGCTCTCCGCGGTTGGCTTCGTCGATGGGGGTGGCCTGTTCGACGCGCATGCTGGTCAGCTCGCGGCGTCGACCGGGTTCGGGCTGATCTGGCGATCGCCGATCGGTCCGATCGGCGGCTACCTCGCATGGACGGCCGAGGGTGGTCCGACGTTCGGGTTCGGTGTCGGCCCTTCGTTCTGACGAGAAACCTGACATATAGCTGTCAAATCAGGCAGGCAAGGTCTGGAGATGAAGACCCACCAAGGTTCCTGTCACTGTGGCGCGATTCGCTTCGAAGCCGACCTCGATCTCTCGCAGGGCGGCACGATGTGCAACTGCTCGATCTGCTCCAAGCTCGCGTTCTTCTCGTCGAAAGCACAGCCCGAGCAGCTCCGGGTGACCGCTGGCGAAGCCAACCTCGGCAGCTACGAGTGGGGTGCGCGAATCGGCCAGCGTTACTTCTGCCGGGCGTGTGGCGTCCACATGTTCGGCCGCGGCGATCTGAAGGAGCACGGAGGTGCATTTGCCTCGGTCAACATCCACTGCCTCGACGATGTCGATCCCTCGAGCGTGAGCGCGATGTACTGGGACGGTCGCCATGACAACTGGCAAGCCGGCCTCGCATCGAAGCCGTGGCCGTTCGTGCCGGTTGCGGGCAGTGCCAAGGTCGCGATGTAGGTAACGCGCGCAGCTAGATTGCCGACGGTGGCGGCCGATACACCTCACATGGTCGCCACCTGGGACCCGATCCAAATCGCCGACGTCGTGCTCGATGCTGCGCTCGCAGCGGGCGCCGACGCGGTCGTGATCGAGCCCGCCCAACACCTGGATCGCTACACGATCGCGGTCACCCGCAACGGCGAGATCCTCGCGGTCTCCGGGATCGAGTCACAGCTCGCGATCCACGCGATCGCGCGGCTCGGCTATGTCTGTCAGGTCGATCCGGCGGCGAAGCGCACGTCGACCGGTCGAACCCGCGTGCGGTCGTGCGACACCCAGAAAGAGCTCGTCGTCACGATCGCGCCCGGCGCTCGGCCGCGCGCCGAGCTGATCTTCGTTGCCCCTGGCGAGAAGCCGAGCGATCAGGAACCGATCAGCGGCGAGCGCGTCGGGCACTATCAGATCCTTCATCGCATCGGTGCCGGTGGCATGGGCGATGTCTACGAGGTCGAGCACGTCACGCTCCGCCGTCGCGCCGCCCTCAAGATCCTGCAGCGCGAGGTCAGCTCGCGCGATGCCGGCTCGAGCGATCGCTTCTTGCTCGAGGCGCAAGCGACCGCGCGGATCCGCAGCCCGCACGTCGTCGAGATCCACGACTTCGGCTACCTCGCCGATGGCCGGCCCTACTTCGTGATGGAGCTGCTCACCGCCTCGAGCCTCGCGGATTCGCTCGACCTCGGTGCGCTGTCGATTCCTGGAGCGCTCTCGATCGCGCGGCAGATCGCGGAAGGCCTCGTCGCCGCGCACGCGCAAGGCGTGGTCCATGCCGATGTCTCGCCGATGAACGTGCTCGTCGAGCATGGCCACGCGAAGTTGATCGATTTCGGGCTCGCACAGCTCCGTGAACTTCGCAAAGAAGGCGAGACCACGAACGAGATCACGGGCACGCCGAGCTACGTGTCGCCCGAGCAGCTGCAAGGCCAGCCCGCCACCGAGGCCTCCGATCAGTACTCGCTCGGCTGCTTGTTGTTCGAGATGCTCTCGGGACACCCGCCGTTCGAAGGCGACACGATGACCGAGATCTGCATCGGTCACGTCCGCAAGCCCGCGCCCCGCGCGACCGCGGTCCACGGCACGGTCTCGCCTGCCCTCGCGCTGGTCGTCGCGCGCTGCCTCGCGAAGGATCCGAGCAAGCGCTACTCGTCGATCAGGGCGCTCGCCGATGCCCTTGCCGCGGTCGAGAAGTCGCCCGAGAGATCGTCATGACCGCTCCCACGATCGTCTGCGTCGACGACGACGCTGAAGTCGCGCGCACGATCGCGCGCACCCTCAAGCGCGAACACCTGATCACGATGTCGACGACCGAGCCCGAAGAGGCGCTCGAGTGGATCCTCGACAACGACGTCGCGGTCCTGGTGTCCGACTTCGAGATGCCGCTGATGAATGGCATCGAGCTCGCCGCGCGCGTCAAGCTGATGCGCCCCTCGACGGTACGCATCCTGATGACCGCGCATGTCACGGCGGACACCGCGGTGATGGGGATCAACAAGGGAGGCGTGTTCCGCTTCGTGCCAAAACCGTTCGAGATCGGCGCGCTCGCCGCGGTCGTGCACGAAGGCGTCTCCCATCACCACGAGCTGACCGCGATCGCGAGCGAGCGCGAGCAGGTCGTGCGCCGCAGTCGCGTGACCAGCGAGCTCGAAGCGCGGTTTCCGCTGCTGACTCAGCCGGTCCGCGCGCTCGATGGCGCGTATGTCGTACGCCGCAGCCCGAACGAGACCTACGAGGGCCTCGGCCTCGACGCGCTGCTCGCGCTGCGCCATCGCGCGAAGTAGTTACAGCGTGCCCGCAGGCGCCCAGCAGGCGTGCGTACCGCTCGAGATCCGTTGCGGCAGCGCGACCTTGGCGATCGGCCCGGCGTCGATGTGTCGAGCGTCGAACACGTGACATTCGGAGCGATCGCGCTCGATGTCGGTCGTGAACGTGACGAGCCACCCGTCGTCTTCTTGCGAAGCACCGGGCCTCGGTGCCATCGGCGCCTCCGAGGCGTACACGCCCTCCTCGTACTGGAACCGCTGCCGTGCGCCGGTCTCCATGTCGTAGCGCACGAGGCCGTCGAACAAGAACCACCCCTCGGGCGCGGTCATCGACCACGCGTAGCGATGCTTGCGGCCGGGCTTGTGGTAGTTCAGCGACGGAAACTCCGAGATGTCTTCGAACAGGCGCTCTTCCGTGCATTTGCCGGTTCGCAGATCCAGCCGCCAGCGATGCGGCCGCGCCATCATCGCGTGCAGATCGACCATCTTCTTGAGTCCTGCGTAGGGGCCATCCGCCGGATCGGGGCGAGGCATCGGATCGGACTGAAAATAGCCATCGAGGATGATCGCGTCGCCCTCCTCGTACGCATTGATGAAGTGCAGCACGTAGGTCGGAGCAGCTTCGAACCAGCGAATGTCTCCGCCTCGACGCGGCACCACGCCGAAGCGCGACGGCAGATCGTGCATCTTCGGGCGATACACGCCCTTCGCGATTAGGTCAGCATCCCACGCGAGCGGGAAGTCGTTGAGGATCGCGTAGTGCTCGGTGAAGGCCATGTCGTGCGGCAGGCGCGGACCAGGCAAGGGAATCGGCTGGTGATGGACGAGCGTGCCCTTCGGATCGACGAGGCCGTAGTGCATGTACGGCGCTTCGGTCGAGTAGCTGAAGAACATCAGCTCGCCAGTGACCGGATCGAGCTTGGGATGCGCCGAGATGCCGGTCGCCGGGACCCATGGTGCCTTGCCGCGGTTATCGAGCGCTTGTGGCGTGAGCTGATACGCATCACCGCACTGATAGAACGTGGTGAGCGCCATGCCGTTGTGAACGACCACGTCGGTCGATGACGCATCCTTCATCCTGCCGCGCGCGCCCCAGCCTTCGCGCTGCGACTTCGCGGGCGATTCGATGATGCCCGCCCACAGCGGCGCCTTCGCCTCGAGCTCGGCCGCGAGCCCCTCGGTCCGAACGAACCGGTTGCGATAGCTCGCGCGACCGTTCGCGAACCGGATCGAATGGACCATGCCGTCGCCATCGAACGGGTGGTAGCGACCGATCGAGGGCAGCACCGGATTCTCGGTGTTGCGCAGGTACACGCCGTCGAGGCCTTCGGGCAACGTGCCTTCGACGACCTCCAGCTCGTCGGCGTCGTACTCGATCTCGTTCGGCGTCCACGCGCCGGTCCGATAGGGATGATCGTCCCCAGCGGGCAACCCCGTGGGAATCCTGCCGACCTCGCGCGCGTGCATCGGCAAAGCGTAACCCATCGCCCGCTACACGCCGATGACGAAGCTGACGATCGTCGTCGCGGAACCACCGAGGTTCAGGGTCTGGACGGTGGTCGCGCCGTCGACCTGGGTCGCACCCGCGGCACCAGAGACTTGCAAGGCCGCATCGAGCGCCATCCGCACGCCGGTCGCACCGACCGGATGCCCACCGCCGATCAAACCACCGCTGGGATTGATCGGGGTCGCCCCGGTTTTCTGGGTCGCGCCACTCTCGATCGCCTTCCACGACTCGCCGGGCGCGGTCAGCCCGAGGTGATCGATCGCGAGGTACTCGGTGGTGGTGAAGCAATCGTGGACCTCGTACGCCGAGATCCGGTGCTTGCCACGGTTCGCGCGCCGGCGCGCATCGTTCGCGGCGGTCGCGACGTGCGGCGCGAGCAGGCCACCGCTCGCACTGCGATCGAGCTTCGCTTGCAAGGGCAGGCCAGCCGTCGTGTGCCCCCAGCCCAGGATCCGCGGCACGCTCGCGAGGTCGCGGCCGCGCCTGGCGGCCCAGCCTTCGGCGAAGCGCGGTGATGCGACCACGATCGCCGCACCGCCATCGGTGACCTGCGCGCAGTCGTAGCGGCGCAGCCGGCCCTCGATCACGGGATTCTTCTCGGCGTTGTCGAAGGCATCGAGGGTCCACGTGCGGGTCTGCGCGTGCGGGTTGACCTTCGCGTTCGCGAAGTTCTTCTGCGCGATCGCATCGAGGTGACGATGATCGAGCCCCCAGCGCTCGGCGTACGCATCGCCGAGCTTCGAGAACATGTTCGGCCACAAGAACTTCGCGTCCTGACCTTCATGGCCGATCCAGGCGGCGGCACCGAGATAGCGCGCGGCATCGGCACCCGAGACATTGCGCTCCTGCTCGACGCCGAGGACGAGCGCGACATCGTAGTGACCCGCGGCGAGCTCGGCCATCGCAGCGAGGATCGCGATCGAGCCCGAAGCACACGCAGCTTCGTGGCGCGCGGCCGGGATGCCCCAGAGCTCCGGGCGCACGGTTGCGGGCATCGCGCCGAGCTGGCCTTGGCCCGTGAACAGCTGACCGAAGGCGTTGCCGACGTGGATCACTCCGATGTCGCTCGCGGCGACCTGTGCCTCGGCGAAGGCGCCATCGACGAGCTCGCCGACGAGCTCCGCGACCTCGAGTTGCTCGCGAGCGAGGTGACGCGAGAAGTCACTTTGAACGCCACCGAGGATGAACATCCGAGGAGCTTACTTCTTCTTTTTGGCGAAGATCTCGTCGAAGAACGAGCGCATCGCGGCCCACGACCGTGCATCGGCGACCGGGTCGTACGCGCAGCCCTTGCTAACGTCGGTGCCCGCGGTTTGATCGGTGAAGCAGTGGACCGCGCCACCGTACTCGACGAGCTGCCAGTCGACCTTCGCATCGGCGAGCTCCTTGTGGAACGCCGTGAAGTCGGCGGGCGATTCGTAGGGATCCGCGGCGCCGTGGAGCACGAGCAGCTTGCCCTTGATGTTCTTGGCATCCGCCGGCGCTGGCGAATCGAGACCGCCGTGGAAGGTCACGATGCCGTTGACACTCGTGCCACTGCGCGCGAGCTCGAGCGCGGTCGTACCACCGAAGCAGAAGCCGATCGCGGCGGTCTTCCCGCTCTCGACGGTCGGCTGCGCGAGCATCGCGGTGTAGCCCGCGTTGACGCGCTGGCGAAGCAGCTTGCGATCGCCCTTGTACCTGCCCGCGAGCTTGCCGGCCTCGTCGGGGCTCTTCGGGCGCACGCCCTTGCCGTAGATGTCGACCGCGAACGCGGTGTAGCCGAGCCCCGCGAGCATGTCGGCGCGCTTCTTCGCATTGTCGTCGAGGCCCATCCACGCGTGGACGACGAGGATGCCGGGGCGCTTGCCCTTGATCGCATCGTCATAGCTCAGGTAGCCCTCGAGGACGGTATCGCCGTCCTTGTACTCGACGAGCTGGGACTTCACTTTCGCGTGCGCCGAGACGGCGAGCGCCATCACGACGAACATGGCAACGACGACGGTCTTCATGACCGGAGCATGCCCTCGGGTCAGTGACGCAGCAAGACGCCGTTGACTTCGGTGGATGGCGGGCGCGGTGGCATCAGCTTTTTTGGGAGCGGCTTGGGCATCCCGAGGTTCGTGCATTGGAGCAGCACGAGCGTGACCACGGTGATCAGGAACACGCTCGCGATCACGATACGGCGCCCCGTGAGCTTCTGTTGCTCCGCGTGTCGTTCGACGACGTCTTCGAGGCGACCCACGGCACCCAGCTTAGCGCTACGCGGTGAACACGTCGAGCTTGCGCTCGGACTCGCGCAGCAACAGCTCGTGGCGCGGATCCGGGACCGCCTTTTGGCGGAAGTGGCCCATCGCCGCGACGATCGCATCGGTGCCGATCAAGGTATCGAGCAACACGTTCGAGACCACGCCGAGCACGCTCGAGACCACGCGCCACGGGCCGAGGTTGAGTGCCTTGATGAAATCGGCGAGGCCATAGACCATGAACACCATCGAGACGACGAGGATGCCGATGTACATCATCCAGGTCTTGTGGACCTTCTCGTGGGCTTCGTCGTGGGTGAGCGGCACCGTGAGCCGCCGGCCCGAGATCGCGATGAAGACCTGCGCGATCAGGAGGCCCGCATTCCCCGCGACGAAGAACCAGCTGCCGGTGACCTGATACGGAACGAGCACGATGATGTACGCGAACAGCGCGTAGAACGGCGCCGCGAGCATCATCAGCCAGCCCGGCGCGGTCGTGCCCGGGAACAAGAGCTTCGTCACGATCGAGGCGCGGATCAGCCCCGGCATCAGCGAGATGATCTTGGGGCCGAGCGCGAGCAGGGCGTTGAGGCCAAAGGCGAGGCCGACGATCATCCGCAAGTTGTGCTTGGTCGCGAGTGGAATCGATCCCAGCTTCGCGGCGTCGACCATCTGCTCCCAGTTCGTGATCACGTTGCGGAACGGGAACAGGTAGACGATGAACGGTGCGAGGAAGTAGAGCCCCCACGCGAAGAACAGGATCCGCCGCTGTCGCCGCCACTGCGCCCAGTTCTTGAGCTGATCGAACGCGACGAGGCAGAACAGGCCCTCGGCGAACGCCGGCAGCATCTGAAAGATCCGTGCGGCGGTCGGCAGCTTCGGGCCATCGAACGATTCGAGGAAGCGCGAGACCGTCAGCGGGATAAAGATCAACGCGACGAGCAGCAGCACCGAGCGGCGCCAGGCGAGGAAGGCTTGCTGATCTGGATCGATGATGTGGCGCGCCTCGGACTCGAGCGTGTGGCGCTCCGAGGGCAACACCTCGTCGGCGAGGATGTTCAGGCGATAGCCGCGCTTCATCGAGATGCCGAGAAAGCTCCGGGTCAGGAGCTCGGCCTTCTGGTTCGTCACGGGCCTGACGAGCGCGGCCGCGAGCTCCGGGATGCTGGGCGCGGGTGGGTGCTCGGCCTGGGGAGCGGCCGAGGCCGAAGCTGGATCGACGGCGCCCATTCCGAGGTGCGTTCGATGTGACTCGTCGCTGTCCGGCATGTCGGCGGCGACTATAGATTAAGATGCACGGAGTGAGGCTCGTCAGCTGGCTCTTGATCGTCGCTGCGGCCGTGACCGCGCTCGGCGTGGTCATGCCGGTGGTCGAGGCGCCGCTCGGCGGTCGCGTGATGAGCAAGCGCGAGACGTTGTCGCTGCGCGGTGCCGCGAGCCATCGCAAGCTCGTGCGCCGGCTGCTCGCCGCCTACCACGGCAGCCACGCGACCCAGGTCGGCGGCACCGTGATCGGCAAGGTGCTGCCCCACGCGGGACGCGCGAAGGAGTATCTCGGCGATGCGAGCGACGCGATGGAGACCTTGTCGGGGGTAAGCGATGACGACATCACGCACGCGGGCACGGCGCTCGTGGCGCTGACCTGGTTCGTGCTCGGGCTGTGCGGCCTCCTGATCGCGCTGGTCTTCTTCGACGCGGTCAACGGCCGCTATCAGCGCGGACGCGTGATCGGGGCGATGATCCTCGCGGTGCTCGTCGCGGCGGTCGCGATCGCTATCCGGATCGGCTGTGGGCTCGTGGTGTTCGAGGCCAACGACGAGGTGGGTAGTACTTGGGCCTCACTCGGCTACGGCGCGACCCTGATGCCGATCGCCGCGCTCGTCGCGGTCGGTTCGGCGATCGCGCTGCTCGTGATGCTCGTGCGGGGCCGTACGCGTGCTAGCGTGCGCGCCGCGTGAACGACGCGGCGTATCGTACGTTGTTCGAGGTCTCTCCTCGGCCGATGGTCATCTCGGAGCTCGCGACCGGCGCGTTGATCGCGGCAAATGCCGCGGCCGCTTCGGTGTTCGGCTACCCCTTACCCGAGATGGTCGGGCTGCCCTATGCGCGGTTGCGCGACGAGATGGGCAAGCCGCGCAGCAAGGATGGCTCCGTGCTCGAGCTCGAGCTGGTCTCGAATCCGATCGAGCTCGAGGGGCGCGCCTGCCTGCTCACGTTCATCCACGATATCCGGCCGAACGCGGCGCTCGAGCGCCGGTTCGCGCTGTTGAGCGAGCACGCGACTGAAGGTGTGACGCTGACCGATACCGTGGGCGTCACGCGCTACGTCAGTAAGAGCGCGGAGCGGATCCTGGGCTTCGCGCCGGGCGAAACGATCGGCACGCGCGGCATGGGGCGGATCCACCCCGACGATCTGCGCAAGCTCACCCTGCCCAAGCCGGGCGAGACCGTGACGAACGTCCAGCGCACGATGCACAAGGACGGCAAGTGGCGGTGGATCGAATCGGTAACTACGAACCTGCGCGACGATCCAGCGGTCCGCGGCTTCATCGCGAACTTTCGCGATGTCACCGAGCGCGTCGAATCGAGCGAGCGGTTACGCCGCTCCGAGTCTAACTTCCGTACGCTGATCGAGCGGCTGCCGACCGCGACGCTGGTCCATCGCGGCGGTACGTTTGTCTACGTCAATCCTGCGGCGGTCGCGATGCTCGGCTGGGATCGACCCGAGGACCTCATCGGTCGGTCGTCGCTCGAGTTCGTCGTCGCCGAGGACCAGCAGCTACTGCGCAACTCGATGATCGAGACCGTCAAGACCGGCGCGAGTGCGACGGTCGAAGTCCGCATGGTGCGGCGCGATGGCAAGATCGTGGTGATCGAAGGTAAGGCTGTCCTGCTCGACTACGACGGCGAGCCTACCCACGTGGTGCTCGCGAACGACATCACCGAGCGCCGCGCCTTGTTCACGCGCATGGCGGTCGCCGATCGCATGCTCTCGGTCGGCACCCTCGCGGCCGGCGTCGCGCACGAGATCAACAACCCGCTCGCGTACATCTCCGCAAACTTGCAGATCCTGGCCTCCGAGCTACCGAAGCTGCTCTACGGCGAGGGCACGCCGCGGTTCGCACATGACGAGCTCGAGTCCGTGCTCGCCGACGCCCAAGAGGGCGCGCACCGGGTCTCCGCGATCGTGCGTGACATGCGGACGCTCGCGCGCCCCGAGGATAGTGCGACCGGTCCGGTCGATGTCGTCGGCGTCCTCGTGTCGTCGATCAAGATGACGCACAACGAGATCCGGCATCGCGCGCGGCTCGTCCAGACCTTCGCCGAGGTCCCACTGATCAACGCGAACGCGTCGCGGCTCGGCCAGGTGTTCTTGAACCTGCTCGTCAACGCCGCGCACGCGATCGAGGATGGTCACGTCGAGGCGAACGAAGTCGGCATCCGGGTGTACGCCGACGAGGGCCGGGTCTATGTCGAGATTTCGGACACCGGGAGCGGGATCCCCGCGAACGTGTTGCCGCGGATCTTCGACCCGTTCTTCACGACCAAGCCGGCCGGTGTAGGCGTTGGCCTCGGGCTATCGATCTGCGATCGCATCATCGAATCGTTCGGTGGCGCGATCACCGTGACCAGCCGGCTCGGGTTCGGCAGCACGTTCCGCGTCTCGTTGCCGACGACCACGCAGGTCGCGGTCGAGCTGGTCAAGGATCCCGAGGTGCTGGAGCAGCCGCGCTCGCGGATCTTGATGATCGACGACGAAGCGGCGGTCGGCCGCGCGATCCGGTTGTTGCTCGCGCCCGATCACGAGGTCGTCAATGTCACGCGCGCACTCGAGGCGCTCGCGAAGCTCGAGGGCGGTGAGAGCTTCGATCTCATCCTGTGCGACGTGATGATGCCGGAGATGAGTGGCATCGAGATGTACGGCGAGCTCCGCGCGCGATTCCCGGCGTACACGCGACGCGTCGTGTTCATGACCGGCGGTGCGTTCACGTCGCAGGCACGCGAAGCGCTCGAGGAGCTCGGCGTGCCGAGGCTCGAGAAGCCCTTCAGCGAGGGCGCGCTGCGCCAGGCGATAGCGCTCGTCTCGTAGTACCCTGTCCGCATGCGCGGTCCTAGCACCGGCGTGGTGATCGGAACCGGATCGGTGGAGATCCTGGTCCGAACACTCGCCGAGGAATTTCCGGAGCTCGACCGCGGACGCCTCCGCCACGCCGTCGAGCGCGCGACCGCCCGGATCGCCACGAGCTCGCTCGACACCGAGGGCTATCAGGTCGTCGACCTCCACCTCCAGCGCGCCGAAGCAACCGACGAGGCGAGCGAGCGCGCCGCGATCCTACGCGAGCTCAGCGAGAACCTCGAAGAACGCAAGGATGCCGATCGCGCGCTCGTCGTGCGGTTGTCCGCGTTCGCCGAGCACCCGACCACCGCGGATCTCGACCCGTTGCTCAGGCTCGCGAAGCTGACCGAGCGCTACGCGGAGCTACCGCTCGATGCGATGAACGGCTTGATCGATATCAACGACGAGGGCGCCGTGCGCCGGCTCGCCGAGATCGCGGCGGCGTGGCAGCACGTCGGTCGCGGCTACTACGCCGCGGATTGCTACGAGCGGCTGCTGCTGATCGATCCGAGCCACGCGGCCGCGAACGAGGCCCTCGAGCTGTTCTATCGCTCGACCTCGGAGTGGCCGGTGCTCGTCGACCTGCTCGGCCGTCGCGCGGTGCAGGCCGAGGACGATGCGACGCGCGCAGAGCTGTTGCGCGAGATCGCGCAGATCCACGAACGCGAGCTCGGCGATCCCACGAGCGCCCTCGATGCCTATCGCGAGGCGGATCGGCTCGATCCCGATCTTCCGGACGTGCTCGAGAGTCTCGCGCGGCTCACGATCGCGGGGGGCGCGTCCGAACAGGAGGCGCTCGACGTGCTCGAGCGCTCCGCGCGCGCGATCGTAGACCCGAAGCTGCGCGCCGTCGTGCTGGTGAAGGCCGGCGAGCTCGCGAAGCTCGAGAACTGGGACCGCGCGCAGAGCCTGTTCGAGGCAGCGCGAAGGGACGACCCGGATCTCGCCGAAGCGGTCGATGGGTTCGTGCCGCTGCTCCGCGATCGCGGTCAGCTCGCGGATGCGATCACGCTGCTCCTCGCGGGTGCCGACCGCCCCGCCCTGCTGACGCATCGCTCGCGCTGGCTGACCGATGCTGGCGATCTCTGCGTCGCGCTCGGCGACACCGATTGGGCCAAGCGGCTGTACCTCGAGGCGCGGGTCGCCGATCCGACGAACCACAAGGCGGGCGCCGCGGTCGTCGAGCTGTGCTTCGATTCGGGTCAGCTCGTCGAGCTCGCACCGATTCTCGACGAGCTGTGTCGGATCACCGACGATCCGAACAAGCTGCGCGAATACTTGCTCCAGCGCGGCAAGGTCGCCCAGCACCTCGGCGACAAGACCGGTGCACGCGCCGCGCTCTCGCGCGTGCTCGATCTCGATCCCGAAGATGGCAGCTCGCGGCAAGAGCTCGCGACGATGCTCTACGAAGCCCAGCTGTGGGCCAAGGCGCGGCCCGCGATCGAGGCGCTGCTCGTCGACGAAGATCTGCTGCCGCCGGGCACGGCGGTCGAGCTCCATTATCGGCTCGCGCGGACCGCGAAGGAGCTCGGCGATGCCGAGGCCGCGGCGAAGCACGCCGATATCGCACTCGTGCTCGCGCCCGATCACCGGCCGTCGATCGAGTTGCGCTCCGAGCTCGGCTCGGGCGACCCGCTCACGCGCATCCAAGATCAGCTCGCGCTCGCGAGCAGCGCACCGCCCGACGAGCGCGCCTCGAGGTTCGCGGCGATCGGCGATCGCTACAGCGAGCTCGGCGATCGGCTCGCGGCGCGCGACATGTATCGCGAAGCGCTCGCGCATCGCCCCGGTGATCACCTGCTGCTCACGAAGTTCCTCGAGCTCGTGACCGAAGACGGCGACTGGAGCTACTCGCTCGACGTCGTCGCTACGCTCGTCGAGACCGAACAAGATCCGAAGGTCCGCGCGCGCTATCTCCACCTCGCCGCGATGATCGCGCGCGACGAGCTCGACGATCACGAACGCTCGATCGCGCTCCTCGACAAGGCGATCCAAGATCATCCGCACGCATTCGGCGCGGCCGATGATCTCGAATCGCTGCTCGGCGGCGGTACCGATCGCGATGCCCTGCAGCGCTTCTTTTATCGCCGGCTCGAGCACGTCCGCGCCGACGAGGGCCGCCTCGGCGAGCGCCTGCGCCTGTGGGACCGGCTCGGCGAGCTCTCGCTCGACCTCGGCCGTCACGAAGATGCGCTCGTCGCATTCGAGGTCGCGCTCGAGCTCGCTCCCGCGTCCGAGCTCGCGGCCCGCCGCGTGCGCCTGATCGAGCTCTACTCCGGTGCCGAGCCGACGCACGATCGGACCGCGATCAAGCACCACCAGGCGCTGCTCCGCGGTGATCACAAGCGCGCCGAATCGTACGGCGCGCTCCGGCTGCTCTTCGGCCGCACCGGCGAGCTCGATCGCGCACGCGCATGCGACGACGCGCTCGGCGTGCTCGGTGCGGGCGCGATCGAGCCGGCGAAGCTCGGCCAGCAAGGGATCGATTCGCTGTTCGAGGACCGGCAGGGCGAAGCGTTCCAGCTGGCACCGCGGCGCGCCGCGCCGACCAAGCCGCTCGTGCAGGAAGACTGGACCGCGCTCGCGCGCGGCGATGTCGATCCGCAGCTCTCGGTGCTGTTCGCGCTCGTCGCGCCACCGTTCGCTGTGGAGCGCGCGCGGATGCGCCCACCGATCGCGGTGCCCGCGAAGGAACCCGAGGTTCCGGTCGCGCTCGGTACGTCCCTCGATCGTGCGATCGCGCTCCTCGCGACGCCACGACCGCCGATCTATCTCGACAAGGATCAGCTCGCGCCGGTCAAGATCGTGATGCGCGCACGCGGGGGCGTCCTCACACCGGTCCTGCTCGTCGGCAAGCTACCGAGCACGATCGACGAGACCGAGCTCGTGTTCCGGATCGCGCGGCAGCTCGCGGATCTGCGCACGGATCGGATCGCGCGGCTGCTCTGCCCGCGCGCCGGCGAGCTCGCCCAGATCATCGAGCTCGCGACCTCCGCCGAGCCGACCGACAAGCACGCCAGTCGCTGGCTCGCAACATCGCTCCATCCCGTCGAGCTCGAACAGGCGCGCTCGATCGGCGTGAGGCTGCGCGAGCGCGAGGTCCATCCGATGACCGCCGCCCTCGCCTGGCTCGCGGCGACCGAGCGCGCGGCCGATCGGATCGGCTTCGCGGTCACCGGCGATCTCGCGAGCGCCATCAAGGCACTCGGCAAGGATACGAACGGTGACGCGGCGCGCCTCACCGACCTCGTGTGGTCGAGCATCACCGAGGACGTCCTCGGGGTGCGCGCTCGGCTCGAGGACTGGCCACCGACGCCCACGTTCGAACGCTCGTAGCGCACGCGCTCTCGAAAATCTGATACGAACCTCGGGCAATGGATGTCTTCGGTAAACTCTCGACCTACGACTTCGGCGAAGTTCATTTCAAGCTCGATAAAGCGAGCCAGCTGCAAGCGATCGTGGCGATCCACGATTCTCGCCTCGGCCCCGCGCTCGGCGGTTGTCGCTTCATCGAGTACGACACCGACGAAGCGGCGTACATCGATGCGCTCCGGCTCGCGCGCGGCATGACCTACAAGGCCGCGATCACGGGCCTCGCCCACGGTGGAGGCAAGAGCGTCATCATCAAGCCCAAGCGCCACTTCGATCGCTCCGCCCTGTTCAGCGCGTTCGGTCGCTTCATCGAAGATCTGCGCGGTCACTACATCACCGCCGAAGACAGCGGGACCGGGCTCGAGGACATGGAGATCATCCGCACCCAGACCAAGCACGTGACGGGCATCGATCCTTCGCACGGGGGCTCGGGCGATCCGTCACCGTTCACCGCCCTCGGCGTGCGGCGCGGCATCGAAGCAGCGGTGAAGTTCAAGCTCGGCAAGGATGACCTCAAGGGCATCCATGTCGCCGTGCAAGGGGTCGGTCACGTCGGATACTACCTGTGCAAGGAGCTCCACGCCGCGGGCGCGAAGCTCACGGTCGCCGATGTCGACAAGCTCAAGAGCGAGCGCGCGCAGCGCGAATTCGGCGCGGCGGTGACCGACATCACCAAGGTCGCCGAGGTCGCCTGCGACGTGTTCGCGCCGTGCGCCCTCGGCGCCGGGCTCAACGACAGCACCATCCCGCACCTCAAGGCGACGATCGTGGCGGGCGCGGCGAACAACCAGCTGCTCGAGCCCCACCATGGCGACGATCTCCACGCGCGCGGCATCCTCTACGCGCCCGACTACGCGATCAACGCCGGCGGCCTCGTCAACGTCGCCCAGGAAGCCAAGGGCTACGACGCCAAGGCCGCCCGCGAGAAGACGCTCAAGATCTACGACACGATGTACGACATCTTCGAGCGTTCGAAGCGGCTCGGCGCCCCCACCTACAAGGTCGCGGACCTGATGGCCGAAGAGCAGCTCGCGGCCCACTCGGCTCGTTTGGTAGCGGCGCGTCAAAAAGCCTGATCGTTACAGGATCGGCTCGCTCGCCGCGCAATCTGCGGAGATCCCCTTGCTAGTCACCCCCGCCCTGTTCGAAAACCCCGGGCTATGACTCGTCTAGGTGCAGCAATCTTGGGGACCCTCGTGTTCGGCACGACCGCCGCGTACGCCAACGTGGAGATCGGTGGATTCGCCGGTCTGCACGTGTTCTCGAGCACGAACGGGCTCGGTGTTCCCGACTCGTCGGTGAACCCGATGCGTGCCCAAGTCTCGGAGAAGAACTCTGCGATCTTCGCGGGCCGTCTCGGCTTCTATTTCAACGAGCATCTCGGCATCGAGATCGAGGGTGGCGTCATCCCGACCGAACCGAGCACGACCGTGTTCGACGTGTGGAACGTCGTCGGGCGCGCGCAGATCGTCTACCGCTTCGGCAAGCCGACGGCGACGTTCGTGCCGTTCATCCTCGTCGGTGGTGGCTTCATGCACATCGCCTCGACGGTGAACTCGGACATCATCCGAAAAGAAACGAACTGGATGCCGCACGCTGGCGTCGGCGTCGCCTACCAGACCGGTGGTGGTTGGTCGGTTCGCGCCGATGCGCGCTTGATCCTTCCCCCCAGCAGCCAGGGTGGTCTGACCCAAGACTACGAAGTGCTCGTCTCGCTCGCGCGCTCGTTCGGTGGTCCCAAGAAGGTAGCCGAGCCTGCAGCGCCGCCGGTCGCCAAGAGCGATCCGGATTCCGATGGCGATGGCATCCCGGACTCGAAGGACAAGTGCCCGAAGGAAGCCGAGGATAAGGACGGCTTCCAGGACGAGGACGGCTGCCCGGATCCGGACAACGACGGCGACGGCATCCCCGACGCGACCGACAAGTGCCCGATGGAAGCCGAGGACAAGGATAACTTCCAGGACGACGACGGTTGCCCGGATCCGGACAACGACAACGACGGCATTCCCGATGCGGCCGACAAGTGCCCGAACGAGCCGGAGACCAAGAACGGCTACCAGGACGAGGACGGTTGCCCGGATGAAATCCCGGCGAAGCTCAAGCAGTTCACGGGTGCCATCCAGGGCGTGAACTTCAAGACCGGCGATGCCGACCTCGCGGCTTCGTCGAGCACGACGCTCGACAAGGCGATCGCGGTCCTCAACGAGTTCGCCGACATCAAGCTCGAGATCCAGGGCCACACGGACGACGTGCCGCTCAAGTCGAAGAAGTTTGCGGACAACCAGGCGCTGTCGCAGGCGCGTGCGGACAGCGTGAAGGCGTACTTCGTCAAGAAGGGCATCGCCGAGGATCGCATCCAGGCCAAGGGCTTCGGCGACACGGTTCCCGTCGAGGATCCCAAGGGTCTCACTGGCGGCAAGCTGAACAGCGCGCGTGCGAAGAATCGCCGCGTCGAGTTCAAGCTGATCTCGGGCGCGGCTGCCCCGACGGTTCCGGCGGCTGCGACGACGCCGGCTCCCTGAACCAGGGCTCGCGCTCGACGGCGAACGCCACGCCCCGCGAGGGACGTGGCGTTTGTCGTTTCGAAAAGGCCGCGTGCTCGGCTGACATTCGAGCGTACCGCTCACGCGCTACGCTTACGGGTACGAGCCGAGTTACTCGACGCGCTTGATGATGTGCATGCCGTACGCGCTCTTGACGACGCCGACTTCGTTGAGCTTGAGCCGCAACGACAGGTTCTTGAACGACGGCACGAACTGCGAATCCGGCGTGACCTCGTAGTCGGTGCCCTTCGCGGCGGAGCCCGGATCCTCCGAGAGCTCCTTCATCACGTCCTCGACCTTGGCGCCGGCATCGAGCTTCTTGACCGTGTCGGCGACGAGCTTCTCGAGCTCGGCGCGGGTGCGCTTCACACCGCGCGGGTCCTCGGCGTGGGCATCGACCCAACCGAGGAGGACGTGCTTGACCTTGACCTTCGGGGAGGTCGCGGTGCGCGCGAGGATGTCCTTGGACTCGAGCGCATCGGGCGGCAGGCGCTTGATGATGTGCCAGCCGAACTTCGATTTGACGAGACCGACCTCGCCCTCCTTGAGGCGCAGCGAGAGCTCCTTGAACGGGCCGATGTAGGGAGCATCCGCCGTCACGTCGTACGGCTTACCGGTGTCCTTCGAGCCCGGGTCCTCGGAGTTGTCCTTCATCAGCTTCGCGAAGTCCGCGCCGGGCGCCTTGGCCTGGGCGAGGATCTGGACCGCGAGCTTGTCGGCATCTTCCTTGGTCCGCGCCTTCGCGCGAGGATCAGCCGAGCGCTTCGCCATCGGCGCATCTTTCCAGCTGATCAAGACGTGCTGCACGCTGACCGGGCCGGCCTCGGCGGGGCGCGCGAGGATGTCCGCCGACTGGAGCGGATCCGGGGGCGACGGCGGCATCCGCATCATCACGTGGTAACCGAACTGGGTCTTCACGATGCCGACCTCGTTCGGGTTGAGGCGCAGCGCGAGGTTCTTGAACTCGGGCACGAACGGCGTGTCCTTGTCGACGGTGTACGGGTCGCCGGATAGCGAACCCGGATCTTCCGAGGACGCCTTGACGATCGCGTCGATGTCGGCCGGGTTCGCCTTGATCTTGGCTTCGATGTCCTGGGCGAGCTTCGCGGCGTCCGCATTCGAGCGGTCCTTCGCGCGCTTGTCGATCTTGCCGTGGTAGGTCGACTCGTCGAGCTCCTTCCACGCGAGCAACACGTGCTTGACCTCGACCTCGCCGGTACCGGCGGGACGAGCGAGGATGTCTTTCGAGTTGATGTCGATCGACGTGTCGGGTGCCGCGGAACCAGAGCCGTGCGCGTTCGAACCAACCGCGTGAACCGGCGCGGTCTTGTCGTCGTCGAGCTTGCTCTTGCCCTGCTGACACGCGGCCGCGAACAGCACGAGTGCGAGGAGATGGGTACGCATGAGGGCGGCATCCTATCCCGAGATGAACGTACGGCGGCGCTCCAGCGGCACGAACTGGACAAATCCGAGCCACGCGATTCCGACGACGCCAGCGTAGATCAGCGAGCTCAAGCCCGCAGCTTACCTCACGGACAGATCGCGTCGGCAGCGGCGCGTGCCTTCGCCATGAACGGCAGGTGTTTGCCGTTGTTGTAGGTCCACCACGCCGACCACTTCTTACCGTGCGAGCTGATCCGGTACATCGCGCGCGCGTTGCAGCTCGGGCTGAACGCACAGGCGACCGAGACCTCCGGATGCCAGTAGCTGTTGACCTGCCACAGGCCGCGATCGATGCCGTGCGCGTTGCCGACCGTGTTCGTGGCGGTCGACTTGAAGCCCGACTCGGCCTTCGCGATCGCGACCGCGGTGGCGAGCCGATCCGACGAGCACGAGACGCCCGCGTCTTGCGCGACCTTGGCGACGGCGAGATACGACAACCCGCTGTCCGCCTTGTCGTCGGTCACGGCCTGGTCCAGCGCGGTGTCGGCGGCGGTGTCGTCCGCTGACACCGCGAGCTCACCTTCCGGAGCATCGTCGTCCTCGGACGTGGCACAAGACGCGACAAACCCGATCGCAAAGCACGCGAGTAGCAACTTCCTGTTCACGGATCCTCCTCGGGGGTAGACCCGATGACTCAGCACCATCGGTGCCATCGCGGCAGCTGTTGACCCGGTAGCCGACCTCACAAAGCCGCTGCACATGGCGCGAAACTTCAGGTGGTTCAGGTGGCGGGTGGAGTAGCCGGTCGGATCCGCACGGCAGGTCGACCCGCCACGCGAGCACGCATGGCTATACTCGCGTGGTCATGAGCGTGAGGTTGCGGGTGCCGGCCGTGGATGATCCCGACTTCGTCGCGGAGTACGACGAGCGCACGCGCGTGCTCAAGTTGATCGGCAGCGCCGACAACGCGACCGCACCTCGCCTCGCGGAGCTTTTCGGCGAGCTCCATGGCGAGCTCGCCGCGAAGAAGGCGCAGCGCCTCGTGATCGACATGCGCGATCTCGATCACCTCGGCACGAGCTGCGTGTGCGAGCTCGTCGCCTGGCTCGAGAAGCTCGAAGATATCGAGGACCGCTACGTGATCGTCGTGAAGTCGAACCCTTCGATCGGATGGCAGCGGACCACCCTGCCCGCGCTGTCGTGCTTCGACCCGGCGTTCGTGACGGTGGAGAGCTAGTGGACCTGCCGGACGAGATCGTCCAGCAGTTCCGCGCGATGGCGCTCGTCCGGATCGCCGAGATCGAGGCATCGTGGATCCACGTGCGGACGAGCCTCGCCGAAGATGCCTCGCTCGCGATCCAGCGCGAGATCCATACGCTCAAGGGCGAGTCGCGCATGGTCGGCATGCTCGACGTCAACAAGGTCTGTCACAAGCTCGAGGACCTGAACGACGTCGCCCGCGCGCGCGGCTATGCGGTGGACGACGAGTTCGATCTCTCGGTCACGATGGCGTTGCGGTTCATCGCAGCCTTGATCCGCAGGCCCGATCGCCAGAACGTCCCGCGCTTCCTCGAACACCTCGGCACGGTCCTCCAGCGTCACGAGCATACCGGCCGCGGTCGCCCGAGCAGCGTGCCCCCGATGCTGCGGACCACGAGCGCCGCACGGATCACGAGCCTGTTGCGTGGCCAGCTCGGGCCCGCCGCGGTCGACGCGTACATCGAATACGCGACCTCGACCGGGCCGCGCCGCGATCGGCTGCGCGCGTCGTGGCACTTGCTGCGCGACTACGTCGGGATCCAGCGCGCGATCCTCACGGCGGCGCAGCTCGCGAAGTACAAGCCCAGCGTCGGCGCGCTCGCTCGCGACCTCGGCAAGGAGGTCGACGTCACGTTCGAGATCGCGACCGCCGAGGTCACGAGCGAGGTGCTCAACGCGCTCGAGATCTGCGTGCTGCATTTGGTGCGCAACGCGATCGATCACGGCATCGAGCGGCCAGCGGTGCGCACCGCCGCCGGCAAGCCGGCCGCCGGCAAGATCATCGTGCGCGGGCGCGAGCGCGAAGGCGAGTACCTGCTCGAGGTCGAGGATGATGGCGGCGGGATCGATTTCGAACGCGTGCGCGCGCGCGCGATCGAGCTGCAGCTGGTGCAGGAGAGTGCCCCTATCGACCAGCACCAGCTGGTCGATCTGCTCTCGCACCCCGGGTTCTCGACGCGCAGTGAAGCGAGTGATGTCTCGGGCCGTGGCGTCGGCCTCGATGCGGTGCGCGCGAGTGCGGTCGATCTGGGAGGCGCGATCGCGGCGAAGACCGCGCGTGGCAAGGGCACCACCTGGACCGTGCGCTTGCCGGTGCCGACCCTCGCGGTCCACAACCTCGCGCTCCGCGCACCGGGGCTACGCTTCCCCGTGATCCTCGATCCGAGCTGGACCATGCTCGCGAAGCGTCCAGCCCAGCCTGCTGGGGCCGGGCGCGTGCAGGCTGCCGGGCGCGTGCAGGCGCAACTATGGATCGATCTCGCGGTGGGCCTCGGGTTCAACTCGAGCAACAGCATCTCGGCGACGCTGTACTGGTTCACCAACGGCACGCTGTCGATCGGGATCGCGTGCGGCGGCAAGCCGGAGCCGGTCGACGCGCGTCGCCTGGTCGCGACCCAGGGCACGTGCGTGGGTGAGGTCGTCACGGTCGATTCTGTCGAGGGCTTGTTGATCAGGCCCGAGCACATTCCAGGAGTACGCGGTTGATCCCTTCCCAGGCTCGCGTCGTCGTCATCGGCGGCGGCATCATCGGTTGTTCGGTCGCATACCACCTCGCTCACATGGGCTGCACCGATGTGGTGCTGCTCGAGCGAGACAAGCTGACTTCCGGAACCACGTGGCACGCCGCGGGCTTGATGGTCACGTTCGGCTCGACGTCCGAGACCTCGACCGAGCTCCGCAAGTACACGCGCGACCTGTACGGGCGGCTCGAAGCCGAGACCGGGCAGAACACCGGCTGGAAGCCGGTCGGCTTCATCGAGGTCGCCTCCGATCGCGATCGGCTCGAGGAATACCGTCGGGTCTCCGCGTTCAACCGGTTCTGCGGGATCGATGTTCACGAGATCTCGCCCGAGCAAGTCGGCGATCTATTTCCACTCGCGAAGACCGACGACCTGCTCGCCGGGTTCTACGTCAAGGAAGACGGCCGCGCGGATCCGGTCGGCGCGACGATGGCCCTCGCGAAGGGCGCGCGCCAGCTCGGCGTGAAGCTGCTCGAAGACACGCCCGCGCTCGGCGTGATCGTCAAGCGCGGTCAGGTCACCGGAGTGCGCACGGCCGAGGGGGATATCGCGTGCGAGGCCGTCGTCAACTGCGCCGGCATGTGGGCCCGCCAGCTCGGCGCGATGAACGGCATCGCGATCCCGAACCAGGCCGCGGAGCACTACTACCTGATCACCGAGCGCATTCCGGAGCTGCGATCGGACTGGCCCGTCCTCGAAGATCCGGGCTCGTACGGCTACTTCCGCGAGGAGGTCGGCGGCCTGATGATCGGCATGTTCGAGCCGATCTGCGCGCCGTGGAACGTGCGCGGGATCCCGAACGATTTCTCGTTCGGCGAGATCCAACCCGATTGGGATCGCATGGGGCCATACCTCGAGAAGGCGATGGCGCGCGTCCCGATCTCGAGCAACATCGGCGTCAAGAAGTTCTTCTGTGGACCCGAATCGTTCACGCCGGATCTCGCGCCGATCGTCGGGGAAGCGCCGGAGGTCAAGAACTACTTCGTCGCGGCCGGGCTCAACTCGATCGGCATCCTGACTGGCGGCGGGCTCGGGCGCGTGCTCGCGCACTGGGTGCTGACCGGGAGCCCGGATGTCGACGTCACGGCGATGAACATCGATCGCCTGCAGCCGTATCAAATGAACCCGGAGTACCGCCGGCTGCGCACGGTCGAGTCGCTCGGCATGGTCTATCAGTGCCACTACCCGACCCGCACGGCACAGACCGCACGCGGTGCGAAGAAGTCTCCGTTCTACGATCGGCTCGCGGCGCGGGGGGCGTACTTCCGCGATGTCAGCGGCTGGGACGGCGCGGACTACTACGCCGGTATTGGCAAGACGCCGGCGCCCGAGCTCACGTTCGGCAAGCCGAGCTGGTTCGGACAGTGGGCGGCCGAACATCGTGCGGCGCGCGAGGGCGTGATCGTCATGGACATGTCGTTCATGGCGAAGTTCCTCGTCGAGGGGCGTGACGCGGGCGCGATGCTCGAGCACATCTCGGCGAACCACGTCGACGGCGCGGAGGGGACCCTGACCTACACGCAGTGGCTGGATCAGTACGGCAAGCTCCAGGCAGACCTCACGGTGACCAAGCTCGCAGAAGACCGCTACTGGGTGGTCGCCAGCGACACGGCGCATCGCCACGTCCTGACGATGATGAAGCGAGCGATCGATCAAGAGCATCGGCACGCGTTCGTCGCGGACATGACCGGCGCGTACGCGCAGCTCAATCTCCAGGGCCCGCGGTCGCGCGAGCTGATGCAGCTCTTGACCACCGCCGACATGTCGAACGCCGCATTTCCATTTCGCTGCGCGCGCGAGATCGATCTCGGCTTCGCGCGCGTCCTCGTCTTACGGGTGACGTACCTCGGCGAGCTCGGCTACGAGCTCTACATCCCGACCGAGCAAGCCCTCGATGTCTACGATCGGATCGTGGCCGTGGGCGAACCGATGAGCCTCGTGCACGCGGGCCTCAAGACGCTCGCGAGCTGCCGGATGGAGAAGGCGTATCGCGATTACGGGCACGACATCGACAACACCGACACGGTGCTCGAGGCCGGCCTCGGGTTCGCAGTCGATCTGAACAAGCCCGACTTCGTCGGCAAGGCCGCGGTCGTCGCGCAGAAGGCGGCGGGCCCGTTGAGGAAGAGGCTCGTCCAGGTCTTCGTCAAAGATCCAGAGGCGCTGCTGTTCCACGCCGAAGTCATTCGTCGTGATGGCATCGCGCTCGGCTACGTGCGCGCGGCTTCGTATGGTCACACGCTCGGCGGTGCCGTCGGGCTCGCGATGATCAGCGCGGACACGCCGATCGATGCCGCCTTCCTCGCGACGGGAGTGTGGGATGTCGAGATCGCAGATCGCCGCGTGGCGATCGTTTGTTCACTGCGACCGATGTTCGACCCGACGAACACCAAGGTGAAGGCGTAACCGACACGGGTCGCGCTTTCGAGTTGCACCGTGCGCACTCGAATTTTTCCGCACGGCGCGAGCGCACGATTGTGCCTTGCCACCGAGGACGAACGCATCATCCTGGTCGCCATGAGGATCATCGCGTTGGGACTGCTCTCGGTGGGTGCCGCTTGCAGCCCGAACACCTCGGGGAGCATCACTGCAAAGTGTTTGCCACTCGAGCCAACCCTCGTGAATGCCCCGAATGGGTGGGATGGCACGGTGTTCACCATCGTGATGGAGAACAAGAGCCAGGGCGATATCTTCGGCAACGGCGCCGCTCCCTACATCAACAAGCTCGCGAACGACAACGCGATCGCCTTCGGCTATCACGATCCGTTCGTGCATCCGAGCGAGGCGAACTACCTCTGGATGGTCTCGGGCGAGAACTTTGGCGTGCTCGACGACGACGACCCGATCTCGCATCACCTCGACTCGACATCCCACCTCGCCGACCAGCTCGAGATGAGTGGCCTGACCTGGCGCGCATATCAAGAATCGATGGGCGCGCCGTGTGGCCTCGTCTCGCACGGCCGCTACGCGGCGAAGCACGATCCGTTCGTGTTCTTCGACGACATCAATGGTTGGGATGGCGCGCAGTTCCAGCCGTCGCAGCGCTGCCTCGACAACGTCGTCGATTACACCCAGCTCGACAAGGATCTCGAGAACGGCACCGTGCCCAAGTACGCGTTCATCACGCCGAACCTCGACAACGACATGCACGATGGCTCGGTCGCCGAGGGAGATGCGTGGCTGGCGCACGAGATTCCGAAGATCCTCGCGAGCGACGCCTACCAGAAGGGAGGCGTGCTGTTCCTCCTGTGGGACGAAGGTGGCGGCTATCCCGCGAGCGATGATCCGCCGTTCATCGCGATCTCGCCGAACGTGAAGAAGGGGATGAAGTCGACCGCCGACTTCGACACCAGCTCGTATCTCAAGACGATCGAAGCGATCACCGGTGTCGCTACCCTGCCCTGCGACTCCGCGACGGGTGCGCATGTCGAGATGATGCAGGAGCTGTTCACGATGCCGATGATCGGCGCCGCGACCGCGCAGGCCAACTAGCGAGTCACAGCGCGCTCGTCGTCTCGAGCGCGGTCGGCGACGGCGGCTCGGGAGCGCGCACGCGCTGGACCAGCGCCGCGAGGCCCGGCATCACGACCAGCGTGACGAGCGTCGCCAGTACGAGGCCACCGATCACCGCGATCGCGAGCGGGCGTTGAAGTGCCGAACCCGCGCCGATGCCGATCGCGAGCGGCGCGAGGCCCGCGAGCGTGGCCGCCGTGGTCATGAGGATGGGTCGGAGGCGGCGGCGCGCTGCGTGGATCAGCGCGACATCGAGCGCGATGCCTTCGGCGAGCTCCTCGTGGACGCGCTCGAGCAACAGGATGCCGTTCTTGACGACGAGGCCGACGAGCAGGATCAGGCCGGTCATCGACGAGAGATCGAGCGGCGTGTGGGTGATCGCGAGCGCGACGAGGCCGCCCGCGGTGGAGAGCGGCGCACCCACCAGCACCACGAGCGCGAAGCGCAGCGAGCGGAGCTGGATGACGAGCACGAGCAAGACCAGGGCGACCGCGGCGAGCGCGACCCCGATCAGCTCCTTGCGGGCGGCGGCGCTGGATTCGGCCTGACCTCCGATCTCGAGTTGAGCGCCGCGCGGCAGCGGGAGGTCCTTGACAGCGTCACGCACCGCGGCTTCGCCGGCGCCGAGGTTGCCATTCGGCGTCGCCGAGGTCATCACGAGGGCGGAGCGTAGGCCATCGCGGCGGAGCACCGCGGGAGACAGCGGGCGATCGAAGGTGACGACCTGAGCGAGCGGCAGCGCGTGCGGGCCGTACGCGATCTGGCTATTCGCGAGCGCGGTCGCGGAGTACCGGATCGCATCGGGGTAGCGGAGGCGGACGCCGATCACGCGCTCGGGGCGGAAGATCTCGCTGACCTGCCGACCCTCGACGGCGATCTCGAGATCGTCGCCGACGGTCTGAGCGTCGAGCCCGAGCCGGGCCAGCTGTTGTGGATCGGCAGTGGAGCGCAGGATCGGAATCTGACCTTCGCGACCATCGAACACGTCGACGAGCTCGGGGCGCTTTGCGAGGCGCTCGCCCGCGGCCTGGGCCCACTTGTCGAGTGCGACGGGATCATCGCCGAGCACGCGGATCTCGATCGGCGCGGGGTTGCCAGCGAGGTCTGCGAGTACATCCTGGAGGACCTGAACATACTCGAGGCGCGCCTCGGGGACAGCGGCGGCGAGCGCGTCGCGCGTGCGATCGATGACCGCCTCGATCGCGTCGCGCTTACTGGCATCCGTGAGGCGCACCATGATGTCGCCACGGCTCTGCTGCGTGGCCGTGACCGGGCCGAGCTCGGTACCGGTGCGGCGCGTGAACGAGACGACCTCGGGAATCTTGGCGAGCTCGGTGTCGATCCGCTGCGCGATCCGGTCGGTCTCCTCGAGCGAGGTCCCGGAGGGCATGAAGAAATCGACGACGAACGCACCCTCATCCATCGCAGGAAGAAAGCCCGTGGCCAGGCCGCGGCTCGCGAACACCCCGGCCGCGAGCAGCACCACGATCACCGCGACCGAGACGATCCGATGATGGACGAGCCAGCCGATCGCGGTACTCGAACGGTCGCGACCTTCGACGCGCGGCTTGGACGATTTCAGGAGCTTGGCGAGGATCGGGATGATCGTGAGCGCGACGAGCAGCGAGAGTACGACCGCGATCGCGAGCGTGAAGGCGAAGGCACCGAGGAACCTACCGGTCATGCCCGAGAGCAGCGCCAGCGGCGCGAACACCACGACGGTCGTGATCGTGGTGCCGAGCACGGCCGCGAACATGTCGCTGTAGCCGAGCGCGATCGCATCGTCGCGAGAGACGCCAGTTTCGAGCCGCGCGACGATTCCTTCGGTCACGACGATCGCGTCGTCGACCACCAGGCCGATCGAGATCGCGAGACCACCGAGCGACATCAGATCGAGCGTCATGTTGAACACCCGCATGATCGCGAACGTGCCGAGGAGCGTGATCGGCACGGGCAGCGCGGCCACGAAACCGGCACGCAGATCGCGCAGCGCGATGCCGATCACCAGCAGCGCGAGCCCGACGCCGATCAGGATCGCGTCGCGCACGCTCGCGAGCGACTCGGTGACGAGCGCGGCTTGATCGTAGACGGCGGTCAGCTCGACGTTCTGTGGCAACGCGTGGTTCGCGCGCAAGAGCGCGACCTGAGCCTCGATCCCTGCGACCACCGCCGGCGTGCTCGCACCTGGGATCCGCGCGACGGCGATCGACACGGCCTCGCCGGTGGGACCGCGCACGATGACATCTGGGTCGGCCGCACCTTCGGTGACCTCGGCGACCGTCCCGAGGGTGATCGGCCCTGTAGGTCCGGTCGCGATGGGGATCCGGCGCAACGAAGCGAGATCCGATGCCTGCGCGTCGAGCACGAGGGGCAACGTCTGGTGCTCGTCGAAGACGTGGCCTGCCGCGACCCGCACGTCGGCGGCTGCGAGTTTCGCCGCGAGCTGGGACGGCGTGACGTGGAGCGCCGCGAGCCGCACCGGATCGACGAGTAGCTCGGCTTCGCGCACCCGACCGCCCGAGATCTCGACGCCACCGACGCCTGCGACGCGCACGAACGCGGGCCGCACGACACGCTCCGCGAGATCGCGGAGCGTGCGTGGATCGACGGAACCACCGTGCCCCGAAAGCCGGGTCGGAAGCGCGAGATTGAACGTGATCACCGGGACCGCGGTCGGCAGGACACGCTCGACACGGGTGACCGTCCCCCGCGGTAGCTCGACATGATCGATCGCAGCGCGACACGCGAACTGCGCGGCGAGCGGATCGGTCTCGTCGGTGAGCTGGAGGGCGAGCTCGACCGCGCCGCGGATCGTCTTGGCGCGGACGTGACGCACGCCCGGGACGACCGCGAGCGCATCTTCGAGAGGTCGCGTGACTTGCGCCTCGACGAGATCGGGCGCGAGCTGGCCCGCATGCGCAACGACGACGACGCGCGGAAACGTCATCTCCGGATAGATCCCGCTCGGCAACACGCTGATCGCGCGCGCGCCCGCGAGGGAGAGTGCGATCAGCGCGAGCCACACGACGGCGGGATTTCCGCGCAACCAGCGAACGATCGCGACCGCACCACCGGCGGGCGCGCTCATCAGTCTTTCTCCGCGGCCGCCGCTTTTGCCGGAGCACCGCTACCGGCGGGCTTGTCGGTACCCTTGCCCTCATCGGTGACCGAGAGGGTGACCAAGGGGGTGCCGTCGTCGAGGCCGAGCACGTGGTCGACGACGATCTGATCGCCCGCCGCGAGCCCCTTCGTGACTTCGGTCGTCGCATCGCCGCGCTGGCCGAGCGAAACTTCGCGAACGCGCGCGACGCCCTTGTCGCACACGACGAGCTCGTCGCTGCCGATCGCGGAGCGCCGGAGCGCGGTGGTCGGCACGACCAGGCCGGAGCGCTTCGCGATCACGATCCGTGCGGTCGCGGCACTACCGACGGGTAGTACGACCTTCGTCGGCTCGAGCTGTACGCGCACGCTGCCGAGCAGCGTCACCGGATCGACCGCCGGTGCGACCCGTGCCACGGTCGCGGGTACATCCTCGCCACTGATCGCATGGACCGTCGCCGCGAGCCCGTCGCGGAGCTGGACGAGCGTCTGCGGTGCGACCTGTGCGCGCACTTCGAGGACCGCGAGGTCGGCGACCTCGGCGACGGGCGTCGAGGTCGTGCCATCGACGCTCTCGCCGGCGCGCTTGTAGATGTGGAGCACCACACCCGCGAACGGGGCCCGAAGCTCGCGGCGCGCGAGCCGCTGCGACGCGAGATGATCGCGCGCACCCGCCGCATCGAGCTCTGCGCCGGCAGCCGAGGCCTTCGCCTTGGCATCCTCCAGATCACGCCGCGCACCGATGCCGCTGTCGACGAGCCGGATCTGACGCGCGAGCTCTTGATCGGCGGCTTGCTTGGTCGCCTGTGCACTCGCCACCCCGGCGTGTGCTTCGACGCTACCCGCTGGCAGCGATGGATCTTCGATCACCGCGAGCAACGCACCGGCCGCGACGTGATCACCCTCCTCGACCGCGACCGAGGCCACGCGTCCTGCGGTCGGCGCGCTGATCACCGCATCGAGCTTCGGCGGAGGTGCGATCACCCCGCTGACCTCGATCGTGTCGTCGACCTGCGCGGTGGCGACCGCGCGGCACGTGACGTTCGCGGGTGTCGGTTGATCCGCTTCGGGAGCGGCCGCCTTGCCGCACGCCGCGATGGCACAGACGAGGGCGATCAAGTCGAACGAATTACGGCGCATCGGTCCCCGCTGCGAGAGTCACGGCCTGCCACGCGAGCCCACTCTCGATCCGTGCGTTCGCGAGCTCTGCCGCGACCGCTTGTTGATCGCGAGTCGCGAGGAGCGCGGTCGAGAGGTCACGCGCGCCCTCGCGATACGCTTGCTGGGCGAGCTGGGTCGCGCGTTGTTGTGCGGGCATGACATCGTGTTCCAGCGCAGCCACGCGTTCGACCGCGGCCTGCCAGCGCTGGTAGGCGGCGACGAGGCCCGCGGCGAGCTCGGCATCGACACCGGCCAGCCGGATCGTCGCCGCATCGGTCTCCGCGTGCGCGGCGCGCAGCTGATCGCCGAGGTGACCGAAGAGCGGTAGCTCGAACGCGAGTCCCACGAACACGTCGGACCTATCGAGTGCGGTCGAACCCGAACCCGAACCCTGAGTCGGATCGTCGTACGAGCCGGTCAGCTCGAATGCCAAGCCGGGACGGCGCGCGACCTCGAGCCGATGCTCGGTCGCCTCGCGCGCCGTGATCTGCGCGAGCGCCGCGGCGCGCTCGGGGTGGTGTGCGAGCACCGACCGGAGCTGGGCGAGCTCCGCCGCACCACCTGGCATCTCGCCCTTCGCGTGGCGCTCGATCGTGGGATCCCAGCCGAGGAGCCCCGCGAGCTCCGCGGCCCGTGCACGGGTCTCGCGCTTTGCGGCTGCGACGGCGACATCGGCGCGCGCACGCGCGGCATGCGCCGAGGTCACATCGACCTCGCCACCGGCGCCCGCATCGAACCGACCTTGGGCGATGCGTTCGAGCTCGGCCGCCTGGGTCGCGGCGGCGCTCTGGGTCACGACATCGGTATCCGCACGCGCGAGCTCGAGCCACGCGACGATCGCTCGTGCTCGCAGATCGCGGCGCGCGATGATCGCTTCATCTCGCGTGACGACCGCCTGCGCGGCCGCCTCCTGGCGCGCAGCGCCGAGCGTGCCGAGGATCGGGAGCGGCAGCGTCACCCCTGCGACGACGCGTGCGGTCAGCCGGTTCGTGCCGACGTGAAGCGTTGTCGGAGCCCACGCTCCCGCCGCATCCGTGCGCGCCTCCGCGGCGCGGACATCGAGCACGCTCGCGCGCGCCGCGGGCGCACGATCGACGGCTGCGGTGACGGTCGCCAACGAGACGTCCTCGGCGTGCGCAGCACCGGCCGCGAGTAGCACCACGAAGACCGCCCGGATCACGGCAGCCTCACCGTCGCGGTGAAGCGCCCGTCGCGCACCGTCACGTCGATCTTGCCGTCGAGCAGCTCGACGAGCTTCTTGCACAGCGCGAGGCCGATGCCGACGTGGCCAGCAGCCTGCTGGCGCGAGGTATCGCCGCGCCAGAAGCGATCGAACACGTGCGCCGCTTTCTCGGTCGTCAGGGTGCAGCCGGTGTTCATGACCCGCAGCACGCTGCCGATCAGCGTGATCCGCAGCTCGCCCCCGGCGTCGGCGTACGTCACGGCGTTGTCGAGGAGATTCGTGACGACGA
>JANXOP010000013.1 GCA_025357755.1 Kofleriaceae bacterium
CGCGCGTACGGCGACGTCCGGGACGTAGCCGCCACCACGGCTGCCGCGCGCGCGCGCGCGGCGACGTCCGCGACCTAGCCCCCACCACGGCTACCGACCGCGATCAAGACGTGATCCCGGCGCGGTCCACCGGACGCTCACGCGCGCAGCGCAGGGCTGCCGGGTTTGAGATGAAAATCCTGACCGGCGAGATCGACGAAGAAACTCGCCACATCGCCGGCGAGATTGCCCGTACCGGAGACCGAGCCCGGCGTTCCGCCGAAGAGGACGTAGTTCGTGATGCACCCAGAACTAACGTTGTTCCAGGCATCGACGGAGTTAGTCACGCGGACAATCGGGTCAACGCAGGCAACCGCCACCTGCGACGTTGGCTGGAGGCTCACGAACGTGGAGAACTCGACTGACGAGGAACCTCCGTTTCCTCCTGAGAAGTCGACTACGGGGCCCGTCACTCCGTTGCTGACGAAGATGCTGTTCTTCACGTTCGCGATGCCGCTTGTAATTGTGAGCGCTTTTGCCGTGGTCGCGGTAAACGTATTGCGTAGGTAGGTCATTGCACCAGCGGTGACGTCGATCTCGCTCTTGACATCACAGTCCTGAATGGTCGTGGTCCCGGCGGTGCTGGAGGGGCTCGCCGCATCCAGGGTCGATGTTGCAAGCATGAACGATGCCCCACTACCAACGGCGAACGGAGTGATGAGCGTAGTGCTGCGCGCCGTAACGTTGCTCATCGATACTGAAATAGATTTGCCAGAACCTGGAGCTCCGATGGTCATCGACTCGAGCGTGACGACCGGTGTTTCACCGCTCGCCTCTGCGAAGATCGGAGCGGACGCGTTGTTGACGATCTTCGTATTCGCCGCATCGATTCTGGTGATGTTGTGAGTGAGAAAGATCGTGGCTTGGCCTGCATCGCTCGGAACGGTGTAATTGGCTCCCAGGATGTGGACGCGGGTCCTTGCCGCCGCAACTGACGTTGCAAATCCAACCGATCTACACGCGGCACTACGCGTGCACGTGCCGGTGTTCGCTCCCTGATCGCTGACATAGAGAATGTCAGCTTCATCAACACAACTACCGCCCGCAACATCGCACACGTCCGACGCGCAATTAGAGCCGGTCTCGCACGCGACACACTCGTGTGAAGCGCTCGCGCATATCGGAGCGTTGGCCGGACACGATGCGCTCGTGATGCACGCGCCGCAGGAACCATCCGGCTCGCACAACGGATGTGCCGCGTCGGCCGCGCAGTCGTTGTTGCTCGTGCATGATGTGGTGCATGTCTGGCCGATGCAGAACGGCGTGGTGCCTCCGCAATCCGCTGCGGTATTGCAGTCACCGACCACACACGTGCCAGTCGTATCGCAGACGTTGCCGCTCGCACATGGATAGAGCTGGTCTACCCCCTGGCTGCTGCACTGCTCCCGCGTCGTACAGCAAGAGGCCGGGTTGTGCTTCGAGCACGACGCACAAGACAAGAGAAAAATGACCGGCCACGTAAGACGCCTCACGGTCCCGACTATATCCTGTCACGAGCCGGCGAACGTCGCCGGGTTGTGACGCAGCCCCATGCCGAGGTCGAGCTCGGCAGCTCGCACCGTAGACGATGCGATTTGCGATGCCGTCTTGATCGTCGTCCACAACGATCTTCGCATCGCCCGAGATCAGATGGAATACTCGGAGCTTGCGCGTGGAGCATCGCTGGTGAACCTGTTCAGCGGCAAAAGCTTCCACGATATGGGACAGATAGCGATTCACGCAACCGCCAGCCAGTCGTGTCGATACAACCGGCATGAGCCATTCAATCTTCGACCAACCCCATCCCGGCGCCTCGGGCGCCTCGAACTCGGAGCAGTACCCAGCGGCCGGCGCTCACCAGTCTTCGCCTCCGGGGCGGATGGCAACCGGCACGATGCCGCCCGCGCCGCGTACTCCGGCCGCGCCGCACCAGACGTGCGATCGTCGCGCTCGCCCTATCGCATTCCTCGGTGACGCGCGTCGTCGTGCGGCTCAGGCTACGAACAAAAGGACGAAGTAGATGGGCAACCAACAATTGACGGCATCGCAGGCGACGAAGGTCGTCGCCCAGCAGGCGGTCGCCGAGCAAAAATTGAACGCTGATACCGTCTACTTGATGAACCCGGCGGAACTAGCTGCTGCGATTGGCTTCGACGTGAATCTCGCTGCTCTCGTTATTCGGCAGCGGCCGTCGGTTTCAGGCGAGGTGATTCAAGCGGCTCTGAGTAGTGGCCAGACATCGACGGCGATGCTCGTCACCACGGCGATCCGGTTCGATTTCCTAAATGGCTGGGGTGCCTCCGCGCAATCCCAAGAACTAGTTCGCGCTGTCATGCGCGTTACCGGCCCCGGCGCCGAGCACGTACGCGCGGCAATGCAGTCCATCGTCGATGACCTCCACGCGAAACAGGCAGAGAGTAGTGTCCAGCACCGCAGCTTCGCATCGGTCGATGGACTCGACGCGACGATGCAGTTCGCTCAGCAAGATCCAGATGGGGCGAAGCTGGTCGCCAACTACTATGACCGCCCCGACGACGCGGTCGCACAACTGCTCGGAGAAGCTGCGCGAGATGTGAAGGCGTACCGCCGCCACGTGTCACTGCTCGAAGGCCGCATACGAGCGTCGCCAAGCTCCGCGATCGCATTCGTCCATGTTGCGATGCGGCAGCAAAGTCCAGAGGCACTAGATCTCAAGCGCTGGCTCGTATCGGAGCTCGACCACGTGATCGCTCCGGACCTATACAAAGTGAACACGGGCGACCAGGACATGGTCGAAGGAGGGCCGCAAGCGCGCGCTGAAAGACTCGTGCCGCTGTTGGCAGAGTTGATCGCGGAGCCCGACGTGTCCCTCGCGTTTGCTCAACTCGCCGAACATGTCGGGCAAGACCTACCTGACCACGTCCCACCTCTTCGTTCGATTCTCAGGCACGTGCTGCATCGTTGCTGGAGTGATGAGGTAAAGAAACAGGTGCGTCACACGATCTACGAGGGCGCAGGTGAACTATTCGGCAGCGCCCTTACCTCGAGTGATCGCCGTCGCCTCGGTGACTCGCGAAATGCAGCAACGTATTTCGCGACGGTGGCGGAGGCTGAAACTCAGGTTGGCCTCAAGCGGTCGATGAAGAGTGCCCTGGGCGAGCTACTTACCGTCGCAGCGTCGTATGTACCGGTAGGCGGCAAAGAGATCGGCCGTGGAGCAAAGATCCTTACGGCACTCAGCAAGGGTGAGGATGAGGTTCCCGAGTACACCGACGCGATGCTAGATGCGATGCTCCGACGCGTCTACGAAACGATCAAGCCAAGGCCGCCCGGGCAGGACGGTGACGAGGTCGTTCGGGACTACAACGCGGACTATTTCGCGTGGTCCGCGGGTCCTCAGAACGAGTTTTCGCGAGTCTTGAATCGGGACAAAGGCAAATGACAGAAGAACAGCGAATTCAACGTCTCGAGATCCGGGTGCTCGTGCTCACTGTCATCGCGTGTCTCACCCTCGCCTCGTGCGTGGTGATGATCGTGATGAGCGCAACAACGCACGCGCCTCCTATCTCGAAGCGTTTAGAGGCCGTCGACCTTCGGGTCGGATCCACGACGCTCGACGGTCAAACGCTGCATACCAAGATTCCGAACGCGGAGGCAGGGCAGGAGTCGGAGGTCATGACGTCGGCCGATGACAACGCCGCGTTCATGGTCGTAGGCGTTGGCCCCGTAGGCGCCATGGCTTCGGTGGATCGTGGAAAGCCCGTGGTCAAGCTCTCCGCCACGGGGGCGGTTCGCTCGATCGTGGAGATCGATACCGACACGGGTGCGTGGACGTTGGTGCGGACCAAAAAAAGCGGCCCGACCCACGAACAACGTACCGAGCTGATCGGGCCGATGACCCGATGACACGCAACCTTGGTGCGCGCCGTCCGATAGCGGAGCATGCAAAATGCGAATTCCCGGTACGCTGCTCAGCGCAGCCTCCTCGTAGCCCTTTCTCTCGAATTACGGTTGAAGGCCGATAGTCCGGCGCATGAACTCGAGCAACTGCTCGCGTCGGTGAGCTCGGCACGCGCGTCCGTACTCGAGGCCGGTGAGGATCCACTTTCAAGGTTCGGGCTTGGGCGAACCGAAGCAGATCTGTTTTGGCTTCTGGTGAGCTATGCGACAAATCGTGACACGCGTAGATGTGTGCACTCGCTGATTCCGCAAAGCGTTGGCGGACTCACGATGGAGAGTCTGGTAGCGCTGGCAGTACCGGACGGCTGGCAGACCGCTGCGTACCGAGAACTGTCGGAGAGTGGAGTGCTCAGGCGACTCGCGTTGATAGAGTCGCTCCAATCGGTCGACGTTCACGTCTCGAGGCAGACCTGGTCCGCTTCTCCGAGGGTTCTTGCCTGGCTCTATGGTGATTCACTCGTAGGTACCGAGTGCTCCAAGTTCGTCAAGCGATCAGAGCCAAAGCCGTTCGAGTCCCTGGCATCGAACGCTGGGCTTCACGCCGAAGCTCGAAGCGCGATGGGTTCGAAACGCGCCGTCATCATCGCGAGTGGTGCACCGGGACTCGGGCGGCGGAACTTGCTGGCTGCTGCCGCCAGCGAAGCGGGCATCGAAGTGCTCGAGATCGATGCAAAGCGCCTGGCGCAGAGCTCTGCGGAGCTGACCAAGCAACTCCGGATGATCGCCCGCGAATGCAAGCTGCTCGCGATGGTGCCGCTGATCCGAAACATCGACGCCCTCGTCGAAGATAAGGACACGAGCAAGATCGATCTGCTCGGCATCGAGCTCGTAGCGGAGCTCGACACGAACGTGTACGCGACCTGCGGCGTGAACCGACCGCAGCTTCGTTGGGAGCGGCCCGTCATCGTGATCGAGGTAAAGGCGCCGCCTTCGGTACAGCGGGCGCTGCTGTGGGCGACGCTGCTCGATGCGTCCGAAACCGACGGTGAGTATCTCGCGACGACGTATCCCCTCGCACCTGCGATAATGCATGCGGCGGCGGCGGCGGCAAAGGCGCGTGCCGTGGGTCGGAACTTGACGCCGGAAGATGTCGAGCTCGGGATTCGCGCCGTGCTCGATGACAAAATCGGGCACTTTGCAAAGCGCATCGATGTGACACAGACCTGGAAGGACTTGGTGATCGAGCGTGAACAGGCGCAATCGATCACGGAGCTGATCGCGCGGATTCGCCAGCGGCGCACGGTCTACGAGACCTGGGACTTCGCCGCGAAAGTAGGTAGGGGGCTCGGTGTGTCCGCACTGTTTTCGGGCCCGCCGGGCACCGGCAAGACGATGGTCGCGGCGCTGATCGCGAGAGAGCTGCACCTCGAGCTTTACCAAGTTGATATGGGAAAGCTGGTGTCGAAGTACATCGGCGAGACCGAGAAACAGCTCGGCGAGCTCTTCGATGCGGCGGAGGCCGGGCACGCGATCCTGCTGTTCGACGAGGCGGACTCGCTCTTCGGAAAACGGACCGAGGTGAAGTCGTCGAATGATCGTTACGCGAACCTCGAGACCAACTACTTGCTGCAAAGGCTCGAGACGGTCACCGGCATCTGCTTGCTGACCTCGAACCACGAATCGAACATCGATCCTGCGTTTCAACGCCGGCTGTCGCTGCACCTCCGCTTTGCGGTCCCTGACGAGGAGGAGCGAGAGAGGCTATGGCACGCGATGTTGCCAACTGCGGCCCCGGTGGCACCGAACCTCGATGTTTCGGGCCTCGCTCGCAGGTTCGAGATGAGCGGCGGCTACATTCGGAATGCAGCACTGCGCGCTGCGTTCCTCGCGGCCGACGAAGGCACGTCGATCACTGACGCACACCTCGAGTATGCCGCGCGTCTCGAATACGAAGGCATGGGCAAGATCGTCGCGCCGAGCTTGCCACAGTGGCCTCCGCGGTTGAGCTCGTCTCTGTAGTGTACGGTCTCTGGAACGACGCTCGCGCGGCCATCCGACCGCGTTGCGGACTACACTTAAAGGGTGCCGACAATGCACGCGACTCCAACCTAGCGGGTGCCGGCGAACGTCGACGGCGTGTGGCGCACGCCGAGGTCGAGCTCGTCAGCCCACGTGCCGTCGACGATGCGAACGTCGAGCCCGTCTTGATCGTCTTTGATGAGCTTCGCGTGGCCCGAGATCAGATGGAAACGCCCGAGGCGGAGCGCCGAGAATTGCTGGTGGACCTGATCGACCAGGAGGTCGACGCCGCTCTGGCCGATGCTCGCGGTCTCGATCGCGAACAGAGGGGGCATCGCGCACGTCGATCGACTTGTAAGCTCGGTGGCCAGGCGCGCTACTCGCATGAATCGCCGCGACCGGCATCTGTTCATCCGAGCCGGTGCAGGCGAACTGGACATGTCGTTGCTCGTACGCCAGGTCAGAGTTGTGTGGTCTCCAGCAGGATCGATTCCGCGTCGGTCCTCGGCGTAGCGCGCTCTAGTCGGCGCTTCGCGCGATCCCAGGAGCGGGCTAGGTCACTCGTTGCCGCGAACACGCGAGCGCCGAGCGGATCAGCAGCTCGAGGTCAGGCCTATCGACCTTCGCGAGTGCCTGGTCGACGTAGCGAGCAGCCTCTGTTTTCTTGAAGCCGAGCGTCGTCAGCGCTTGCTTCGCCTGCGTCACGACGACGACGCTCTCGAACTTCGAACGTCCCACGGGGGGCGTCGATCCTGCGACGCGCGGTTGAAGTCGCGCCGCACGAAGCGCCTCGCTTGCATCCATCGGATCGATCGCTTGCGCGATCGCGCGCGACGAGGATGACGACGAGGAAGACGACGAGGGCGAGGCAGGAAGATTCACATAGGTGATCGTGAGGTTCGGCGCCGAGCCCGTGATCTGAAGCTTGCCTTCATGAAGGGCGCGGTGGTGTGCCGAACAGGTGAGGGTCAAATTCTCTGCCTCGTGACCGCCGCCGTGTTCGCGATGCACCACGTGATGGA
>JANXOP010000248.1 GCA_025357755.1 Kofleriaceae bacterium
CGATCGTCAGCATCGAGGACGCCATCGATCAGCTGCGCATGCGAGAGGTCATCGGTGCCGTGCCACTCGCCATCGGGATCCGGCGCGAGCAGGAACGTCGGTGCGGGTCGGGTGAGGTCGTCCTCGGCGAGATGCTTCGGATCGAGCGAGACCACGCCGGCGATCTTGCCGGACTGTTTGCCGCTCGCCGCGTACAGCAACGGCGCGAGGGTGCGCGACAGATCGTCGGCGAAGCCACGATCGACGACGGCCGTCTTGAACTGCAAGCCGTAGAGCTCGGGGGTCGCGACCGGCACGTCGCCGAACGAGAGGTGTTCGAGGACCTGGACCCAGCGGTCGCCGTCGTGCGCGTACAGCGACGTGATGCGGAGCGGGATCACGGCGGTGCGGCCGCATTGCGTGATCCGCCACGAGACTTCGTCGGAGCTCCACGCCGCGGTGACCCTGCGGTCGGCCGAGAGATGGATGTCGAGCTTCTTCGAGCGGACGTTCGTCGGCGTGCCGGGCTCGACGAAGAGCGGCCAACGGCTCGACGCGCGTAGCTTGACGTCGTCACCGAACAAGATGTCGCCCGGACCGACGCCGATGCGTGCCGGCCCTACTTTCGGATCGACCAAGGCGGTGTCGGTATCGGGGGCGTCGTCGCGATCGTACGAGGACAAGATGTCGTCGCGGAGCTCGCCGACCAAGCGCTCGCGGCGCTGGACCTCGGTCTCGGCGACATTCGCCGTCGGATCGATCGCGGCGGGCTTCACCGGGGCGACCGCTGGCGGACACCCGGCTAACCCGACGAGCAGCGCGAACCGCTTCATGCGTCACTCGCTTTCACGGCGCGCCAATCGCCGACCGAGGCCCCACCCCGCCGCCGAATGGCGACGAGCTCTGCCGCGACCGCGATCGCGATCTCGTGCGGTGTCTCGGCGCCGATGTCGAGCCCGATCGGCGCGCGCAACCGCGCCCACCGCGCAGCGCCGAGCTCGCCCTCGAGCAGGCCCTTTGCTTCGAGCCGCTTCTTGAACCGACCGACCTTGCCGCGGCTGCCGATCATGCCGAGGTAGCCGAGCTTGTCGCGATCGAATAGCCCCTCGAGCAGCTTCTGATCGATCGCGTGATCGCGGGTGATGATCAAGACGTAGTCATCGGGACCGAGGCCGCCGACCAGGGTCTCGATCTCGTGCGCATCGAAGGATTCGATCGTCTGATCGGCCCAGCCGTGCACCTCGTCGGTCGCGCCGGTCTCGCCGTCATCGCAGGCGATCACGCGAAATCCGAGCCCACGCAACATCGGCCCGAGCACGCGCGCGACATGCCCCAGGCCGAACATCACGACGCGCTCGTGGTCACCGACACGCTCGACGAGGAGACCATCGATCACGGCAGGGTGATGCATCGGGGGATCCCCGGCGCGTGACTCGCGTACGTGCAGGGGACCGCCATCGAGCGGCGTCTCGAGCACGCGCGGCAGTCGCGAGCCCGCGAGCAACTCGAGCGCCGCGCGCGACTCTGCGCCGGGCGTGATCGCGACCTCCATCGCGCCGCCACAACACATCGCGAGATCGCGGATCAGGTGCTGGCGGATCACGCGAGCCACCGCACCGCTCGCGACCTCTCGCGCGGCCTCGACGACGAGCTGCTCGATCTTACCGCCACCGACCGTGTCGTACTGCGCGCCATCCGCGGTGACGACCATCCGCGCACCGAGGTGGCGCGGCGTCGAACCTTTCGCACCGACCACCGCCGCGATCGCCGTGCCCTTGCCACTGTCGAGTGCGCGCAGCGCTGCTGCGAACACGTTAAGTGGACGAGACATCGCCTCTAGTTTTAGCGCGAAACCGAGAGCAAGTGAGCGCAGAGCTCGCGGAGGCCTGCGCCCTCGGGCTGCTCGGTGATGAACGCCGGCTTGTAGGCCAGCTCGTCCCACCACTGCTTGACGTTCGCGACGCCGACGCTCTGCGGGAAACCCTTGAACATCGGTGCATCGTTGAGCGCATCGCCGACATAGACGTACGCATCGAGCTCCTTGGGATCGCCCTTGAGCACCGAGCGAATCAGGCCGAGGCACGCCGACAGCTTGTCGAACATCGGCGGACCGAAGTTGACGTGCACGCTCGAGCGCACCGCCTCGAGTCCGACCTTCTTGATCAACCGCACTGCGAGCTCGGCATCCGAGACCGGGAGCGTGACCTCCTCGTTGTAGTCGATCGCGAGATCGACCTCGCGATACTTCGAATCGCTCGACAACCGCGCACCCGGGCACTTCGACATCACTTCGATCGCGACATCGTTCATGCGACGACGCCACTCCGGCAAGCTCGCCGCCGGAACGCCGTACTGCTTGACGAGCTTGCGACCATCGCGCGTGAAGGTGACGCCACCGTTCTCCGCGATGCACGCGAGGATCGGCGTCATCTTCATGAATGCGTGACCGAAGCCGGCGGGCCGCCCCGTCACCATGATCACCGGAATGCCGGCGGCACCGAGCTCTTCGAGCGCCGCGTAGGTCTTCGACTCGATCCGGTCACCGCTGGTCATCGTCCCGTCGACGTCCGAGAACAACGCTTTGATCGGGCCACGCAACTCGGTGACAGGACGGGTCGACATCTGGGCGCGGTTCATATCACGCCCGACCGTCGCTTACGCGATCAAGCGCAGTGCGGTCTCGTCGGCAGCGATCGCGATCGGGTTTTCGACGACGACGGTCGGAACACGCATCGAACGTTCGCGTTGGCGCGACAACCAGTCTTCGAGGTCGGACGCGTTGAGGCGAACGATCCCACCGACCTTGAAGACCGGAAGCGGATCCTGCCCACGACGCGCCATATAGCGGCACCAGCGCTCCGAGCGGCCCAGTGCGGTGGCGATACCCTTCCAAGTTTCGACGAAATTCGACATGAATCAATCCTCCGTGACGGAACCACTTTGCAGTGGTCATGCCGAGGTCCGACCATCTGGATAACCGCCTGTTATTGCAACCAAACAGGTGACGATCACCGTGTCAGAGCCCTACCACCACTAGTGAATTACCGACGCAACAACTGACACAGTTGTCGCTATTTTTCCGCACTTCTCTAAGTAAGGACCGATCGGGAGTGGTCTGGAAGACCGGGCTGGCGACCCCGCCCTGGCACATGGCTGAGCCGGCCGGTACCATCCAGGCTCGATGCGAAGGCACGTGCGGCTTGGGTCCGCACTTTTGGTCATGGTTCTGGGTTTTTCGGCGCGGATCCACGCCGAGCCCGCGACCTTCTCCCTCGACAAGGTCAAGCGAGGTCAAACCGGTTACGGGATGACCACGTTCTCGGGCATGAAGCCCGAGCGCTTCACCTTCGAGGTCGTCTCGGTCGTTCATAACTTCCTGCCGAAGCAGGACATCATCTTGGTGAAGAGCGATGACCCGAAGATGCAGGTGCCAGGGTTCTGGCAAGGCATGTCGGGAAGCCCGCTCTACATCGATGACAAGCTGACCTGCGCGTTCTCGTACGGCTTCCGCTTCAACAAGGTCGCGATCGGTGGCTGCACGCCGATCGACTACATGAAGAAGGAAGGCCTCGGCGCGTATCGCCGCGCCACGGTCACGGCGGCGACGGGTGGCGGCCCGAAGATCGTGCAACCCGCGGCCGCGACGATGAGTGATTGGCGCCGGCTGACGCCGACCGTCGATCCCCAAGCCGCGCTCGATGCGCTCGGACCCGCGCACAGGAGCTGGTTGCTCTCGGCGCCGCTGCCCGAGCCCGTCAGCAAGCCCGCCGCGACCGACGGTCAGACGATGCAGGCCTCGGTGCCGCTCTCGGTCGCGGGGTTCTCGGCGCCCGCGTTCGGTCAACTCGAGAAGATGTTCGGTGATTCGAACGTGGTGCCCGTGCGCGCCGGCGGCTCGACGAGCACGCCGCCAAAAGATGCGCCGAGCCACTTCGAGATGGGCGGCGCGATCGCGGTCGAGCTGATCCGCGGCGACATGTCCGCGGCGGCGATCGGCACCGTCACGTATATCGATGGCGACAAGGTGCTCGCGTTCGGGCACCCGATGTTCCAGACCGGCGAGACCTACGCACCGGTGTCGACCGCGTATGTCCACGCGATCATCCCGTCGGCGCAGAGCGCCTTCGTCATGGGCTCGGCGATGACCGAGATCGGCTCGCTCACGCAGGACCGGCAGTCTTCGATCGCCGCCGACACCGGCCTGCGCACGCCGACGATCCCGATGGATATCGCGATCACCACGACCGCCGGCACGCACGTCGTCAACGGCGACTTCAAGGTCGACCTGCTCGCGAACAAGTTCCTCACGCCTTCGATCGCGGGCGCCGCCCTGATGAACGCGATCAACTACTACCTGCCCGATCGCGACGATGTCACCGCGCGCGTCGAATCGACGGTGAAGATCAAGGGCATCGCCGAGCCGATCCAGTTCACTGACTACCTCTACGCGAACGACGGCGCGGCGTCAGTGATGGGGGCCGTGCGCGGCCTCCGCGTGATCGTGCCGCTGATGCTCAACCCGTTCGTGCCGGTGACGATCGAGCGCGTCGATCTCAAGGTCGACCTCCGGTTCGAATCGAACTACGGCGATGTCAAAGAGCTCAAGGTCGCCAGCGGTGACCTCGTGGTCGGTCGGAACATGGTGAAGGTCCTCATGCAGTCGTATGACTCGAAGGACATCATCGAGGAGATTCCGGTCGACGTTCCGAAGTCGCTCGCGGGCAGCATCGTGCAGCTCGAGATCACCTCGGGCGATGCCGCGAAGCTCGACTCGGCACCCCCGACCGATTTCCCGTCGTTGATCGCCGCGTTTCGGAAGCTGCTCCCCGGCAACGTGTGGGCCGCGACGATCTATCCCGCCGATGAAGGCGTCGCACTCGACGGCAAGCTCGTCCGCGATCTGCCAGCGAGCGTTCAAGACAAGCTCCATCCGCAAAGCCACACCCAGCGCGCGCAGGCCTACAAGCCGATCGCGCGCACGGTGTCGCCGGCGAAGCGCGTGATCCAAGGGAGCGCATCGATGCTCCTCCGTGTTCGGGCTCAGTAAAGGACATCCCTGTGAAAGCACTTATTGGAGCGACGCTCCTCGGCTTGCTCACGGTTCCCGCGAATGCCGTCGTCACGGCAACGTGGTCCGTCGAGACCTATCAACAGTTCGATGCGGGTGATGCATCGAGCGCGTTCATCACCTCGACCGGCGAAGTCCGTCCGGGTTGGGATACGAAGCGCACCGCGCTCGAAGGCGATGCCGTGTGGTCGGCCCTGCACCTGAGCGATGGCAGCGTGCTGCTCGGCAGCGATGTCGGTGGTGCGATCTTCCGGGCCTCGGGGGACACCGCGAAGAAGGTTGTCACCGTGCCTGGTGCGATCGCGATCGTCGCGCTCACGCAGACCTCCGATGGTTCGGTGTGGGCCGGCTCGATGCCCGGCAACAAGCTGTGGAAGATCGAGGTCGCGAGCGGCAAGGCTACGCCCGGCCCCGTGCTCAAAGATGTCGAGACGATCTGGTCGCTCGCCTCGGCGGGTAACACGGTCTACGCGGGTACCGGTCCGTCGGGCAAAGTGTTCGCGATCAGCAACGGTAGCCCGAAGGAGATCTTCGACACCGACGACAAGCGCATCACCGCGATCACCACGACGAGCGACGGTGCGGTGTGGTTCGGCACGTCCGAGCGCGCGCTCGTGTTCCGCTACGATCCGAAGGACGGTAAGACCCGCGCGATGGCGGACTTCGCCGGCAACGAGGTCACCGCGATCGCTCCGTATCGCGATGGCGTCGTGGTCGCGGCGAACGACCTTGCCGAGACTCCGGCTGCCGCGGGCAAGACCGCGACGGCAGTGGATGCGGCCGAGAAGCCGAACGCCGCCAAGGGCCAGGCCGCGAAGCCGCCCGATGTCGGCACCAAGCCCGGCGCGGACAAGGATCCCTCGCCCGTGACCGACCTCGGTCGCAAGGGCGCGAAGAAGGGCAAGGGCGCGCTCTTCAAGGTTGGCGCCGACGGGCGGCTCGATCAACTCCACGCGTTGACCGCGACGTACTTCACGTCGGTCGCGGTCGGTCCGGACGGCGCGATCTACGCTGGCGCGGCCGACAAGGGTCGGATCTACATGGTCGACGCGGATCAAGCCGTCGCGACCGCGTTCGATGTCGACGAGCGCTCGGTCAGCCAGCTCTGGTTCGATCACGGCCTGCTCGGCTTCGCGACCGACGATTCTGCCGCGATCTATCGCGCGACCGGGCGCGCCGCTGCCGCGAAGTACATGAGCGATGTGATGGACGCGAAGACCGTCGCGAAGTTCGGCAAGGTCACGTGGGTGTCCTCGGGCAAGGTCAAGGTCGAGACCCGCAGTGGCAACACCGCCAAGCCCGGCGTCGGCTGGAGCGAGTGGCAAGCACCGTCGGCCGTCGGCAAGCAAGGCGGCGGTAGCGATGGCGGCAAGATCGCGAGCCCGCCCGGCCGCTATCTCCAGTTCCGCACCGCACTCGAGGATGATCAAGCGCGGGTGCGCCGCGTGATGGCCTACTACGTGCCGCAGAACACGGCGACGACGGTCCAGGAAGTCACCGTCGAGATCGGTACGAAGGAGAGCCTGCCGACCCTCAAGGACGCGTCTGCGAAGCCGCGTTCGCCCGTGCTCCGCGTGAAGTGGAAGATCGATAATACCGATAGCGACGACACGACGTACACGCTCGATGCGCGTCGTGATGGCGAAGCGAACTGGCGCCCGGTCGGTACCGGCAAGGTGCCGCTCACCGTTGCCACGTGGGAGTGGAACACCGAAACGTATCCCGATGGCTGGTACAAGGTCCGCGTCACCTCGTCCGACGCGGCGGCGAACTCGCCAGATCGCGCACTGACCTCGAGCGCGAGCTCGACGATGTTCGCGATCGACAACACGCGGCCTGTGATCGAGAACCTCTCGATCAACTATCCGCACGCGACGGCGCGCGCGCACGACAACCTCTCGACGATCGCCGAGATGGCGTACTCGGTCGACGATGGCGCGTGGCAACTCGGCGCGAGCGCGGACGGGCTGTTCGATGATCAGACCGAGGATCTACGGATCGATATCCCGCAGGGCCTCACGCGCGGCACGCACACGCTGGCGGTCCGGACCGCGGACAGTGCCGGGAACGTCGGTTCGACGTCGGCCTCGTTCGTCGTGAAATAGCTCGGTCACCACCAGCTCGGTGACCCTGGGGCGCTTCACGACCCACACCGATCCCACAGCGCGGGTGCCGAGCGCCGACGCCGCTTTCCGGATCTACCGAGGGGGCAAGCGCAGAGCCAGACGCACGCTCGATCGGTCGCGTGCATGCGGTGCAGACCGCCCGCGGCGCTGTGGACTCGGTGGACAGCTGCGCGCACTGATCCCGATCCTGCGAGTGGCGCACCTGCCACACCGATCCCACAGCGCGGCTGCCGAGCGCCGCCCGGGGTCCCACGCTCGAGCGCGATCATAGAAGCAGAAGCTGATCGCTTTCCTCGTGGGTAGTTCGGACGTCAGTAGAGAGGACCTGGCTTCTCCCATGGCTGTATGAGCCCATAATTCTGCCAGTCAAACTTGAGCAGTGATGTCTTTGGCGTGGACACGGCGAGTGGGTCGTAACCCTCCGGAACACGAAAGCGGCGGCCGCGTGCCCAGCCATCGAACGAGATCGCCGACGAGAACTCGTCCAACTGGGCGCGCACCTCGCGACCGTTCTCCCAATCTTGGTTGTGGCGTCGCCAGTTATTGAGCACGTACGCGAGCGCGTG
>JANXOP010000251.1 GCA_025357755.1 Kofleriaceae bacterium
ATCACGCGTATGAGCTACACCGATCAGGGACAGACCGAGACCGATGACTTCTCGGACTACCGCGACGTGCAGGGTGTGAAGATCGCCTTCAAGCGCGTCAGCTCGACGCCAGGTCGCAACACCTCGTTGACGATCGACAAGGTCGAGATCGACGGCAAGGTAGCGCCCGACCTGTTCAAGAAGCCCGCGGCGCCGTAGCACGGCCGCTTGCCCGTTTCGACCGCGAGTAGATCGCGATGCGAACGACCCGAACGCGAGCTACTTGAGCTTGTGCTTGAGCTCGTCGGGGCTGATGCCCATCGACGCTGCGACTTGATCGGCGCTCATCGTCGAGGCATCGGGCGCGCTCGCGACGACCTCGCTGAGCCGGCCGGTGAGCCAGCCGAGGTTATCGCGAATCAAGAAGCCGGACTCGCCGGGCGACTTCTCGCGATCGACGCGAAGGACGGCCGCGAACGAGTGTTCGCCGTCCTTGACCGTGGCAACCGGCGTGCGCACTGGCAGCGGTCCCTCGTCGATCCCGGAGAAGATTTCAGCGCGCAGCTCCGGATCGTTGAGGCAGACGCGAACGAGTTGCTTGAGGTCAAACGCTAGCTGATCCGGCATGTCACCTTTTCGGAGAGGCTTTCGGGAAGGCTTTCGGGAAGCTTGTCGAGGCAGAAGGCATGGGAGTCGGTTTCGGTTGCCGCAGAGGGCGATACCCGGGGACGTGCTGGAGCGCGGCACACCGCGCGGCGCCGTTCTGGAAGCGCGCTTCTGTGTCCTTCTGGAGGCACGTGAGCACGATCTCGTCGAGCGCACGCGGGATCCCCGCATCGGGCTCGACCTCGCTCGGGACTCGCGGCGGCTTCTTGATGTGCGCGTGGAAGAGCGGTGCGATCATGCCCTTGAATGGCGGCTCGCCGACGAGCAGCTCGAACGCGATGCAGCCGACCGCGTAGATATCGCTCCGCGTATCCGGCGGCTTGCCCTGGCACTGCTCGGGCGACATGTACTGCGGCGTGCCGAACACCGCGCCGTCGACGGACAGCACCATGCTCTCCTTGAGATCGCCGAAAAGAATCTTCGCGAGCCCGAAGTCGAGCATCTTGACGATCTTGCCGTCGGGATGATCGGCCAGCATCAGGTTGTGCGGCTTGAGATCGCGATGGATCACGCCGGCGAGGTGCGCGTGATGGAGAGCATCGGCGATCTCGGCGAGGACGCCGAGCGTCATCGAGATCGGTAACGGGCCGCGCGCGTGGAGCAGCGCCGCGAGCGACGGACCCTCGATGTACTCCATCGTGAGGTAGAGCCGGCCATCGGGGAGCTCGCCACCATCGTAGGTCGGCACGATGTTCTGATGCGATAGCCGATGGCCCGCGCGACTCTCGCGCTTGAACCGCGCTTGCGCCATCTCGCGCTCGTGCTTGTCCTCGATCTTCTTCATCACCTTCATCGCTTCGAGGCGATTCGCGGCGAGATTTTCGATCAGGTACACCTCTCCCATCGCACCTGCACCGAGCAGCTTTTTGGCTCGGTACTGCTCGGTCAGCTCCGGTAGCCCCACGCGGCATAATACCTCAGGGCGCGATTGCTGCGGCGAGCTCGTCGGGCGGGAGCGTATTAAGCACCTGGCGTTTGCGGATCCGGGCCCGGCGCGCCATCGCCGCCGCCCACCGCACGTATTCGAGGTTGCCGGTGGAGTGCGCATCCGTCGAAAGCATGAACGGGATGCCGCGCTCGGCCGCCAAGCGCGCATTCACGGGATCGAGGTCGAGGCGGTGCGGATCGCCATTGATCTCGATCGCGGCGCGGCTCTCGCTGATCGCGTCGAAGATCTCGTCGATCCGGACCGCGATCGGGTCGCGCTTGAGCACGAGCCGGCCGAGCGCATGCCCCCAGATCTTGAAGAACGGCTGGCGCATGGCGGTGACCAGGCGGCGCGTCATGCCGTCTTCGTCGAGCTTGTACCGCTGGTGGACGCTCGCGATCACGAGATCGAGGCCCTGGACCTGGTCGAGTGGTACGTCGATCGTGCCGTCGGCGAGGATGTCGGCCTCGGTGCCGTGGAGGATCCGGATCGGCGGGGTCATCGCGCGGATCTCGGCGGTCTGGGCCCGCAACTTGTCGGCATCGAGCCCACCGGCGTAGCTCGCTGCGGCCGAGTGATCGGTGATCGTGATCGCCTGGAAGCCGCGCTCGGCCGCGGCCTGCGCCATCTGTTCGATCGTGTGCTTGCCGTCGCTGTAGGTGGTGTGGCAGTGGCTCGCCGTCGTGATGTCGCCGACCTCGACCAGGTCGCTCCAATCGGTGCCGACCTCGCCATCGCCATCGCGCACCTCGGGTGGCACGAACGGCACGCCGAGCGCGCGATACACGTCAGCCTCGTCGGCCCCGGTGATCGCCGCGGCGCCCCGCGCTGCGAGCTCGGCGACGTGCGCAGGCGACCCCGTCGCGCGGATCAGCGTCCAGCCGAAATTCGCGAGCGGTGCGAGATAGATCTCGCACGGCATGCCATCGGCGAGCCGCGCGGTGATCTTGTCATCGCCGTGCTCGACGCCCGTGACCAGCGCGTAGCTGCGAACATGCTCGACGAGGCGGTCCGGGTGATCGGTCGCGATCGCGAACGCGAGGTGCTCGACGATCTCGAGCCAGCGCCGCACCGGTCCCGCGATCTCGACGCGCAGCGCCGCGGGATCGGCGCGCAGATGTGCGGCGAGCGAGCTCGCATGCTGCTCGGCATCGACATGCAAGGCGCGCGTCCCGCGAACGCGGCGCTCCTCGATCGCGGCGAGGATCTTGGCCTCGCTGGTCTCGCCGAAACCCTTGATCGTGCGCAGCGCACCCGCGCGACACGCAGCCGCCACGGCATCGAGATCGAGCGGCGCGAGGGCCTCGTGGATCTTCCGCGCCTTCTGGACACCGACGTACGGCAGCTGCGCGAGCTCGACGATCACGATCGGCCACTTCGCACGGAGGGTCTCGAGCACGGTCGAGCTGCCGCGCCGGACGATGTCACCGACCACGCGCGCGATCGAAGCGCCGATGTACGGCAGCTCTTCGAGCCGGCCTTCCTCGAGCAAGCGCTGTAACCCGTTCGCGGCTTCGATCGATTTGGCGGCGCGGTCATACGCGATCGCGCGGTGGCGATCTCCGTCGAGAGCGAAGTAGGTGGAGATCTCGCGCAGCTGCGCGGCGACGAACGAGGGCTCCATGCGCACACTCTAGTTCATGTAGCTCCGATTCGTACCCGCGAGCTCCGCTGGTAAGCTGGCTCGCCGGCGGATCCGCAAAGAGATGTTTTCCGGTTGGCGTGCCAGGCCGTGTGGCGTGAGGTCACCGTTAAGTCTCGTCGACGATTCGCGGTGGTTGGTAGGGTTTGACGTGCTCAACCCAGCGGAACAGCGGCTCACCACCAAGATGACCTCGGACCAGCTGCTCGGCCTACATCGCGAGGCGCGCGCGAGGACCGCCACGCTGACCCCCGAGATCGAGATCGTCGATCCGGACCTTCTCGCGGTGGTCGCGGCGATCGGTACGCAGGAATCGATCCCGATCTACGTCGAGGACGTGGTCATCGAGCCTCGTCGATTCGAACCCGTGAACAGGCCCGTGCACCCGATCGCACCGACTGATCATCGCGCGGCGATCGTCGGGCTGCTCCTGCTCGGCGTGCTTTCGGTCGCTGCGGCCGTCGCGTATTTCGTGCGCTAGGGCTGTCGCGTCCACGGCCATGCCACGAACCCGTCGGGGTGTTCGTACGCGTTGGTGTGATCATCGAGCCAGGCCGCAAAATCGTGCGCCGGTGCCGGGAAATCGAACACCGCGAGGTTCGCGCCGACGCCGCGAATCAGCCGTCGCTTCGTCGGCGCGGGGACGATCAAGTCGCTCGTCGCTTCGAAGTCGGGGAGCTCCCAGCGCACGAGCGACGGGATCTCGACGATCGTGATCTTGCCGCCGTTGCCGGGCGCGGCGATCCAGGTGCCATCGCTGCCGATGGCGGGGGACGAGCTCGAGGCCGCGGCCACATCGTGAGTCACGACCTTGCCGTCGGTCTCGAGGTAGACGACGGCGTTGTTGTCGAGCGTCACGACCACGCCCCTCGGCGCGGCCGAGATCGCGATCGCGGCACGCGCGAGCTCTGCGATCTGGTGAACGCTGGTGTCCCACAAGAACAAGCGCTTGCCCGTCACGACGAGTGGATGGCCGTCGTAATCCATGCCGACGAACGAATTCGCATCGACCTCGACGCGCGCATGCTCGACCGCACCTCCCGCGAGCTCGCCTCGCACGAGCTCGCCCGAGGCACCCAGCGCCGCGAATCGGTTGTTCGTGAGCGCCATGATCGATTGCACGCCGCCTTCGACCTTCACGAGCTCGACGAACTGCGCATCCTTCGGCGAGTACAAGACGCGTGGATCCTTGTCGTGCGCGAGCATGAAGCCCTTCGCGACGATGCGCGCGACGATCGAGCCCGCGCTGCCGAACAAGCGGACCTTCGGGTTGCCCTTCTGGAACTCGACGAGCCGCTCCTGGTGCGGACCCGACGGCTCGATCACGAGCACGCGGCCCGATGCCGGATCGTTGCCGACCGGATGCGCCATGATGTTCGCGTCGTAGTGGATCGGGGTCTCGATGCGCGTGGCGAGATCGTGAGCGTGAAAGACCGCCGGGACCGCATCGGGCCACAACAGCAGGGTGTCGTCATCCATGAAGGAGACCGTGAATTCGCCGCGCTTCTCGATCAAGCGCGGCACGATCTCGGA
>JANXOP010000277.1 GCA_025357755.1 Kofleriaceae bacterium
CTGCGGCGTCGCGCTCGAGCGCATCGGTGACCGTGATGCACGGGCCGTAGCGCAGGCGAATCGTGCGACCCGGAGCGAGTCGGGTGTAGCCACTCGGCGGATCGTCGCGCCAGTCATCGCGATCGATGAACACCTTGGCGCCGATCGAGACGGTGCGCGAGCCCGGCGTGCCGACATCGGCGGGGAAGTACGGCGCGTCGAGCTCCATCGCATTCGCACCGGTGAGCTCGACCTCGATCGGGTGGAGCACGCCCAGCACGCGCGGTGCACTCTTGTTGAGATCGTCGCGCACGCAGTACTCGAGCTTGCCGATATCGACGAACGAATTCGCCTTCGCGACGCCGATCATGTCGGCGAACGCGCGCAGCGAGTCTGCCGAGTAGCCTCGGCGCCGCATGCCAGAGATCGTGGGCATCCGCGGATCGTCCCAGCCGGTGACGTGCTTGCCCTGGACGAGCGTGAGGAGCTTGCGCTTGCTCATCACGGTGTACTCGAGCTGGAGGCGCGCGAACTCGTACTGGTGCGGGATGACTGGCCACGGGCCGGTGTTCGCGATCACCCAGTCGTAGACCTCTCGATTGTTCTCGAACTCGAGCGTGCAGATCGAGTGCGTGATGCGCTCGATCGCGTCCTCGATCGGATGCGCCCAGTCGTACATCGGATAGATGCACCACTCATCACCGCTGCGGTGGTGATGGGCATGGCGGATCCGGTAGAGCAGCGGATCGCGCATCTTCATGTTCGCCGAGGCCATGTCGATCTTCGCGCGCAGCGTGCAGGAACCATCGGGTAGCTCGCCCGACTTCATCTTGCGCAACAGGTGCAGGTTCTCTTCGACGCTGCGGTCGCGGAACGGACTCGGCGTGCCTGGCTCCGAGAGCGAGCCGCGGTAGACCCGGATCTTCTCGTCGTCGAGATCGCAGACGTACGCCTTGCCCTCGGCGACGAGCCGCTCGGCGAGCTCGTACATCTTCGGAAAGTAGTCGGCCGAATAAAGCACCGCAGTTGGCGGGAAGCCGAGCCAGCGTACGTCGCGCTCGATCGAATCGACGTACTCGACGTCTTCCTTCGTCGGGTTCGTATCGTCATAGCGCAGGTTGCAGGTGCCCTTGTAATCCTGCGCGAGCCCGAAGTTCAGGCAGATCGACTTCGCGTGGCCGATGTGGAGGTAGCCGTTCGGCTCCGGCGGGAACCGAGTCGCGACGTTGACGTGCCGGCCGGCGGCGAGATCGGCGTCGATGATGTCGCGGATGAAGTCGTTGCGCGGAGAACCCATAGCGGGGGTGACTATATAATGTGCGGCATGCGTTCGCTCGTCGTCGTGTTGGCCGTGTGCGTGGCCTCGTGCAGTCACCCGCCACCGCCGCAGCCGCCGGCCGTCGAGCATCCGGTCAAGACGTTCGGCGAGATCGCGGGTAAATGGGTCACCAGCGACGACCTCGACTGGTTCTACGAGCTGACGATACGCGCGGACGGCGACTTCCAGCTGGTCATCGATCGCGGCAAGCTCGGCCGCTGCACGACCCACGCGACGCTGGTTCAGGCCAAGCCGCCGAGCTTCGAGCTCGCGGTGTCGCTCGACGAGTGCCATCGCGATCGCCAGCCCGGCACCCTCGTGGCGGTGTTTCCTTCGTTCACCGGCGTTGGCACGGTCATCACCCGCACCCTCACGCTCGAGCTCACCGATGCCGGCCAGACCTCGCATCACACCTTCAGCCCCGCGCCCGATCAGTCCGTTCAGTGAAGTAGCGAGTACACGAGGATCGTGATCAACGTGCCGGCGAGCGTCTTGAGGAAACCCATGCTCGCGTCGGGGATGCCGATCGGCACCGTCGTGGCGTGGTCGCTGCCGACCCAGACCTTCATCTCCTTGTCGCCACCATTGGCCGCGACGATCACGTCGACGGTGCCGACCGGAACGCCATCGATCACGAGCCGCTGCGTGTGCGCCTCTGCCGTGATCAGCACGCCCTCGATCGCGACGGTGACGTCCGACGCGGGTTGGGACATCAACAGCACCAGCGTGCCGGTGGGCATCCCCGGCGTGACGATCGGAAAGTGCAGCGCCACGTCGTGAGCGGTGCAGGCAGCGAACAACAAGAGGATCAGGAAGCGCATATCCCGTTGGTTCATCGCCGACGGCTACGAGTTGCTTAGAGGCAACCCCGGATCGGTCGCGTGCGTCGAAGCTTTCGGCTACGTTCCCGCCGTGCGAATCAACGAGCACTACGCAAAACTTCCGGCGAGCTACCTCTTCCCCGAGATCGGGCGCCGCGTGCGCAGTTTCGCGGCAGCGCACCCGGATGCGAAAGTCATTCGTCTCGGCATCGGCGATGTGACCGAGCCCCTCGCGCCGGCCATCGTCGAAGCGATGCACGCCGCGGTCGACGAGATGGGCACGCGCGAGAGTTTTCGCGGCTACGGTCCCGAGCAAGGCTACGACTTTCTGGTCGAGGCGATCCGCGCGAATGACTACAAGGCGCGCGGCATCGACATCGCAGCCGACGAGATCTTCGTCAGCGATGGTAGCAAGTGCGATAGCGGCAACGTTCAAGAGATCTTCGCGCATGCCGCGAAGATCGCGATCACCGATCCGGTCTATCCGGTCTACGTCGATTCGAACGTGATGGCAGGTCGCACCGATGCGGCCGGTGCCGATGGTCGGTACCCCGGCTTCACGTACCTCGTCGGCGACGAAGCGAACGGGTTCCAACCCGAGCCGCCGAGTACCCCCGTCGATGTTGTCTACTTGTGCTCGCCGAACAATCCGACCGGCACCGTCGCGACGCGCGATCAGCTCACGCGCTGGGTCGAGTGGGCGAAACGCACAGACTCGGTGATCCTGTTCGATGCCGCGTACGAGTCGTACATCTCGGACCCATCCTTGCCGCACTCGATCTACGAGATTCCGGGCGCGAAGGACGTCGCGCTGGAGCTGCGCAGCTTCTCGAAGCGTGCGGGCTTCACCGGCGTGCGCTGCGCGTTCATGGTCGTGCCGAAAGGCGTCACGGGTCTCGATCCCGAGGGCAAGCGGGTCGCACTCAACACGCTGTGGGCGCGACGCCACACCACGAAGTTCAACGGTGCGTCCTACATCGTGCAGAAGGGTGCGGCGGCGGCGTACTCGCCCGCCGGCCTCGCGCAGACCAACGCGCAGATCGAGCTCTACATGGAGAACGCGCGCCTCCTTCGCGAGGGGCTCACGGCGGCGGGCTTCACGATCTTCGGCGGCGTCCACGCTCCCTACATCTGGCTGAGGACACCGGCTGGCCTGACGAGCTGGCAGTTCTTCGATCGCCTGCTCGAGACCGCGAACGTCGTCGGCACGCCGGGCGCTGGGTTCGGTCCGGCCGGCGAGGGCTACTTCCGGCTGAGCGCCTTCAACTCGCGAGCGAACGTCGAAGAAGCGATCGCGCGCATTCGCAAAGCCTTTGGCTGATAGCATGGAGCAATGAGAGCTCTCGTCGCTGGCGTCTTTCTCGTCGCGTGTGGTGGTGATGGCGGCACGAACGGCACCGCCGACGGGGGCGCGGACAGCGGTAGCGGCAGCGGCAGCGGCAGCGGCTCGGTTTCGGCGAAGCAGTTCTGCGTCTCCGAGACCAATCGGTATCGCGCGATGAACGCCAAGGCGAAGGTCGCCGAGAACCCCGGGCTCGAGACGTACGCCGATACCGGCGCGAAGGCCGACTACGACGCGAGCTCGCCGCACAGCCACTTCTCGTCGACGAACGGTGGCGGCATCGCCTTCGCCGAGAACGAGTGCCCGGGGCACTCCGGCTGGACGCTCTCGCCGGGTGGAGACATGAACGCGCTCGTCGGCGATTGCATCGCGGCGTTCTACAGCGAGGGTCCCGGCAGCGACTACTCGACGCACGGCCACTACATCAACATGATGGGTGCCTACGCGACGCTCGGCTGTGGCATCTATCAGTCCGGCACCGATGTCACGATCATCCAAGACTACGGCAACTAACGAACACGGGATGGCCGTGCGCCGGACCGGCGCCGGTGAACCGATCGTGTGGATCCACGGCCTCGGCGAATCGTCGGTGAGCTTCGATCCCGTGATCGAGCTGCTCCCGGGCTACGAGCACACGCTCGTCGATCTGCCGGGCTACGGGCGCTCGGCGCATGGCGAGCCGCAGGCCCTCGAAGCGTGCGCGGATCATCTCGCAGCGTGGTTGCGCGAGCGCCCTCTCGCTACCCTGATCGGTCACTCGATGGGCGGCGTGCTCGCCGTGATGCTTGCCGAGCGCGGTGTCGCGAGGCGGATCGTCGATGTCGATGGCAACCTCACGCGCGGCGACTGCACGTACAGCGCGCAAGCGAGTGCGTACAGCGAAGCAGACTTCGTCGCACACGGCTTCGCCGAGATGCGCGCACGGGTCTACGAGCGCGGCGTCACGGAGCTCGCGCTGCGGACCTACTACGCGGCTCTGTGCTTCGCGTCGCCGCGGACGTTCTACAAGCAAGCGACCGAGCTCGTCGCGCTGTCCTCGACGAACACGCTGATCGCGCGGCTCGCGGCGGTACAGGTTCCCTCGCTGTTCATCGCAGGCGTGCCGGACGGCATCTGCGAAGCCTCGAAGCTCGAGCTCGATCGCCATCGTGTGCGCTGGATCGGGATCGAGCCAGCGGGCCACTGGGTCTATCTCGATCAACGCGCGACGTTCGCTGGCACGATCGATCACTTCGTCGGATCTTAGGGATCGAGCTTATCGATCGGGTAACACCTTCGCGGCGGTCGCCCCGAGCTGGTCCAAGGCACTGCGTTCCTGGTCAGCATCGACCAGGCCCTGCATCCGGAACAGTCGGATGATCCGCACGGCCTTGGCGGTCAGCTCGGCATCGCGGACACCGGGCGCACGGGTGATCGGATTCGGTAGCGCGATCGCGAGCCGCGCGGCCTCGGCAGGCGAGAGCGAGGCTGCGGAATGCCCGAACCAGCGCTGCGCGGCGGCTTCGGCACCGAATACGCCATCGCCCCACTCGACGAGGTTGAGATAGAGCTCGAGGATGCGCTGCTTCGATAAGTGGTCCTCGAGCGAGAACGCGATCAGCATCTCGCGCAACTTGCGAGCGAAGCTCCGGCGCGGCGAGAGATACAGGTTCTTCGCGAGCTGCTGCGTGATCGTGCTGCCGCCAACGCTGAGCGCGCCGCGCGTGACATCGCGCTCGACCGCATCCTCGATCGCGTTCCAGTCGACGCCGTGGTGCCTATAGAAGTTGCCATCCTCGGCGTAGACGACAGCCGCGCGCAGGTAGCGCGAGATCCGGTCGACCGGGCGCCACTGCCAGCGCAGCTTGAACGGCTTCCTCGCGGCTGCCGCTTCCTCGCGGCGTAGGTCGATGAAGGCGGTCGAGGTCGGATTTTCGGTCCGCAGCGCCGCGGTGTGCGGGACCGAGCACCACAAGCCGAGCGCGCCGAGGGCCGTAACCACGAGGATGACCTCGCTCGCGATCCGCAGGCGCTGGCGCCCGCGTGACGGAGAAGGCGCCACCATCGACCGATCATAGTACTGTTTCAGTGGTGAGAGCCGTCGCAGTCGTCAACGGACACGCGCGCGGGCTCACCGCGAAGCTGCGCGCGCGGTTCGAGCGAGCGTTGCCCGGCAACGTGCGGTTCACCGAATCGCTCGACGAAGCGCGCACCGTGATCCGCGCCGAGATCCGGCGCGGCACGGAGCTCGTGATCCTCGCGGGTGGCGATGGCACGGTCGTGATGGGCTTGACGCTGATCGGCGAAGCGAGCCGCGCCTATGGCAAGCAAGAGCCCGCGATCGCCGTGCTGCGCATGGGCTCGGGCAACGCGATCGCCGATACGGTCGGCGCGGGCGCCGATGTCATCGACGAGCTGGCGCGGCTCTCGCGCGGTGCGGGCACGCGGCGCGAGTTGCCGATGATCGAGGTGCTCGGAGTGCGAGCTCCATTCGTCGGGATGGGTGTCGATGCGCAGCTGCTCGAAGACAACGAGCGAGTAGGGCGGGTGGTCGATCGCTTGCCTGGCGCGCGTTTCATCGGCGGTGGCGCGCGCTACGCGCTCTCGGTCGCGCTGCGATCGGTGCCGCGCTTCGCGATCGGGACGCGGCCGACCGCGACGGTCGTCAACCTCGGTGCCAGCGCGATCGAGATGAAGCGGGGAGGTGCGACCGGTCGCGAGCTGCCTTGTGGCGAACAACTCTGGACGGGGCAGTGCACGCTCGTTGCGGGTGCCACGATCCCGTACTTCGGCTTCGGTTTGAAGATGTTCGCGTTCGCGGCGACTCGTCAGCACGCCTTTCACTTGCGCTGTGGTGATGCCGGACTCTTCGAGATCATGCGTAACGCTCCCGCGGCATTTCGCGGTGACTACTTCAGCGACCATGTCAGCGATTTCATGTGCGATCGCGTCGAGATTTCGCTCGATCGCGAGGCTGCGATCGAAGCGGGTGGCGAGCTGTTAGGTAGGCGTTCGAAGGTCGAGCTCGCACTCGGCAAACCGATCACGGTGATCACACTCGCGCCGTAAAAATTTCGATCGCAACTCCGCGCAGGATTTGAGATCTGCGAATCACCGTCGGAAATGTGTTTGACAGTTCCGAGGCGCGCTGTTATCCGTACAAACCAAGCAAGGAACTTTCTCGTGACCAAACTCGAATCACATCAGCCCAAGCAGACCGGAATGCGGTCCACGTGCGTGTATCGCGCCCGTTGGATCTCGTTGCCCGTCCGCGGCGGCGGTAACGATTTTGTCCCGAGGGGTCCCGTCCAGTAGTCACGCATCGACGTGAGCTGCGACGGGCCACCCTGGGAAACCACGGTGGCCCTTTTGTTTTCGGCCTCGATGTACGGATTGCGGATCTGGAACGCCCAGATCTGCGCCGAACGGCGGAGCTCTGTTCTCTGACAACCGAATGATGATGATGATGATGATGATGATCAAAGATCGTCGCGTGCACGGCCACCAACCGTGCGCGCGGCGCTCGTAGATTTTTTGACCCGCTCTGGCGTACGCGGTTGCGCGCTCGATTGAAGATCGAGAGGTTCTGGTTCGATTCCAGAGGGTGGGACGATGGATCACTGGACGCTGCACGTGCAGCCCACGGTGGATCCACAAAACCGGTGCCCGCGGTCGACGCCGCGGGACACCACCAAGCCGGCGAAGTGTTGCAGTGACACGTTGGTGCGCCACACCAGAGTCATGGGTGCGATTCCCATCGCCAGCTCTACTGAACTCAAGAAAGGAGCCCAGTCATGTTCAAGATCACGAAGCATTTCTCGTCGAAGTCCACGCCGCAAACCCAACCCATTCCCAGCTCATCTCAAGTTCCAAACTCGGCGGGCGGCTTCACCTGGAAGCTGGATGACTGGGCGCGACTCGATCGCTTCCTCGTTCTCGGTACCGAGGGTGGAACCTACTACATCGGCGAGCGCGAGCTCACCGTCGACACCGCGAGCGTGGTGATGCGCTGCATCGAGCTCGACGGACTTCGTACCATCGACCGGATCGTTGCTATTTCGATGACGGGACGTGCGCCCAAGAACGATCCGGCCATTTTTTCTCTCGCGGTCGCCGCCAAGCTCGGTGACGAGGCCACGCGACGTGCCGCCTACGCAGCCCTCCCCAAGGTCTGTCGGATCGGTACGCACCTGATGCACTTCGCCGAGTACGCGCAGGCGTTCGGTGGTTGGGGCCGCGGCATGCGGCGAGCTGTCGGTAACTGGTTCAACACCCAGCCGGCAGCAGACCTTGCCTACCAGCTCGCGAAGTACCAAGCGCGGGATGGATGGTCGAGCCGCGATCTGTTGCGGCTCGCGCACCCGCGTGCGGCGTCGCCGTCGCATGATCGGTTGTTCGCATGGGCAGTGTCGGGTGATCTGCCAGCAACAGAGGATCCGGCACTGGCGCTGATCGTGGCGATGCAGGAGCTCCGGTCGATGACCGAAGCTTCGGCCGTCGCGGCGAAGATCCGGCAAGCCAAGCTACCGCGTGAGTGTGTTCCAACCGAGTGGCTGCAGAGCCCCGAGGTCTGGGAGGCGCTCCTCGAGACGATGCCGATGACGGCGTTGATCCGCAATCTGTCGACGATGACTCGTGTTGGTTTGGTCACCCAGGCCTCGCTAGCGACCAACACGATCACCGCTCACTTGCGCGATCCGCACCGCCTGGCACAGGCTCGTGTCCACCCACTCGCCGTGCTCTCCGCGCTCGTGACCTACAAGTCCGGACGCGGCAAGAGCGCGGTGTGGGAGCCGGTCGCCAAGGTCGTAGACGCGCTCGATGCCGCGTTCTACGCGAGCTTCGGGAACGTGCAGCCGGCGCACAAGCGCATGCTGCTCGCACTCGATGTCTCTGGCTCGATGGGTTCGGGAACGATCGCGGGCGCGAACCTGACGCCGCGGGTTGCGAGTGCAGCAATGTCACTCGTGACCGCAGCAACAGAGCGCGACCACACGTTCGTTGGCTTCTCGACCTCGCTGATGCCGCTCACCATCTCGCCGCGTCAGCGGTTGGATGATGTGGTGTCGACGATCTCGGGGCTGCCGTTCGCAGGCACCGACTGTGCACAGCCGATGGTCTGGGCGCAGCAGCACCGCGTCGATGTAGATACCTTCGTGATCTACACCGACAACGAGACCTGGGCAGGAGGCGTGCATCCCTCCCAGGCGTTGCGGGCATATCGAGACGCACGGAACATTCCGGCCAAACTGGTCGTAGTCGGAATGACGTCGAATGGGTTCAGCATTGCTGACCCGGACGACGCTGGCATGCTGGATGTTGTCGGCTTCGACACGTCCACGCCGCCTGTCATCGCCGACTTCGCTCGCGCGTAGTGTTCGCACTACGAAGCTGAGTAAAGGCGCGGCTGCTTCTTACGACCAGACTTGCTCGGCGCGAAACAACGCCGGCATTTGAGATCGAAGCTCCGGTGGTGGAGCGGCGGGCTGTTAACCCGATGGTGTTGGTTCGACTCCAACCGATCTCGCTGCGTGGGCCGTTGAACGTTGGTTATCTTCAACCGACATCCCGACGTTCGGTTTTTTGTCCGCGCTTTTTTCTCGCAGTGATCTCGGGTGAGACATCGATCGCACGCGTTAACCGCGCGCGCGATCCGTTCGTCAGGCGCGAACGAATGAAGGGTTCGAATCCCTCCACTGCGGCCGAACCGGCGTCGTCTAATGACAAGACACGTGAGGGTGTAAAGGCTCCTCGCGAGATGCCACTTAAAAACTGGCGGCCGGTTCTCTGCCTCTACGCCGACCTCTGGAGATGACTCTGGATTCCAAATCCGGGGAGCAGCGTTCGATTCGCTGTCGGCGTGCCACCCGCTTTTGCCCGGCGCACTTCCGCGCAGGGCCGTAACCCGAGGAGATACGTGTCGTGAGCATAGAGTCCAACCGCACCCTGCTCCTGTCGCAGGGCTACGAGGCCATCCAGATCATCTCGTGGCAGCGTGCCGTCACGCTGCTCGCGCTCGCCAAGGTCGAGGTCGTCGACGAGTACGAGACGCAGATCCACGCCGTCTCGATGACGATGCAAATCCCGTCGATCGTGCGTCTGCGCAAGTCGTTTCCGCGTCGCCAGAAGGCGGTGAAGTTCTCGCGCGTCAATATCTACGCGCGCGACGGTTACCGCTGCCAGTACTGCGGTGACAAGTGTACGACCGACGAGCTGACGTACGACCACGTCATCCCGCGCTCGAAGGGTGGTCTCACCAACTGGGAGAACATCGTCTCGGCCTGCTACCTCTGCAACCGCGACAAGGCGAACCGCACGCCGAACGAGGCGCGCATGAAGCTGCTCTCGACGCCGGTGCGTCCGACGTGGATGCCGGCGGTACAGATCAGTGTCAGCACGCGCAGCATGCCGGACGCGTGGCGCGACTACGTCTACTGGACCTCCGAGATCGATAACCCGGAGGGCGGCGCGGACTAGTGTGATCGGATCTGGCGGCAACCAGATCCGATCCGCTGGTCACTCTTCTCATCATCACGTTGGCTTTAGTGCTGATGCACCAGACCGATCGCGGCGACCTTGCCGGGACCATGGCAGATCAAGCACTGCTCCTGCGGCGCACCCGGTGCCAGGACCGTGGCGCGCGTCGCGTAGAACCGACCTCCGTTCGCTCGCATGTGATCGATCGCGATGCTCGAGTCATGGCAGGCCGAGCACGCACCCGTGATCGGTGACAAGACCAACGTCGAGCCTGCGGCTTGCGTGGTGATGTTCGTCGTCGCGTTGTACGCGAAGCCCGCGCCGTAGTCGGTGATGTTATCGGCTACGACATACGGCGACACCGTGTAGTAGGTCGAGTTGGTCAGCGGATTGGTATCGTACTTTCCGGTCGCTACGGTCGAGAGCTCCATGCTCGGCACCGCGGCGAGGTTCGACGCGTTCGTGAAGTCGAAGGTGTTGGCCACGTGGCAGGTCGTGCACGTGTTCAGCGTGCCGGGAAACTCGACCTCGTCGTACCCTGGGCCCGCCTCGGTCGCGTGCCAGGTGAACGGGACGACGCGCTTGCGACCCGCGTGGATCGCGTGGATGAAGTACTTCGAGCCTGCTGCCCAGCCCGAGCTCGTGCGGTTGGGGTTGTGACAGAACGAACAGGTCGGCCCGTCGTTGCGCTGGCGGCGTGGAAGGTCGGCGTGACGCCGAGCTTGCCGTGGCAGGTCTCGCACTTCGCGGTGTCCACGATCGATCGGCGACCCGTGTACCCGGTCGCGACCTTCCACACGTTCGGCGCTGGCACGCTGAGTCCACCCTGCGCCTTCCCGTCGGCAGGCACGTTCGGCGTCCACGGATACTCGGCGACGTTGGTCTGGACCAGCGGCGCGGTCGCGGTCAACGCGTACGTGTAGCCAACGCCACCCGTGAGGATCGTGGCGGCCGCCGCGATCTGAACGCCGGTGAGCTGGATCGTGTAGAACCCTGCCGCATCGGGGCCGGTCAGCGTGCCCGCACCCGCGCCCGTCGCGGAGCCATTCCAGATCGCCCTGATGTAACCGCTCGCAGACGCGTTGAAGTCGGACGGTGTCGGGTTGCCGTCTTGCGGCATCGCGAACGCGAAGTACACGCTCGGCGAGCCCACGAAGTTCGGCATCAGCTCGGTCGTGACACCTGCCGCGTAGGTCTGGAACACGACATCGGTGCCATCGCGCACGAGCTTGAACGTGATCTGTGGGCGCTTGACGCTCGGCACCACGGAGGTATCGAGCACCGCATCGACGCTCTTGAGGTTGTAGGTGATGACGCTCGCGCTCGTCGGGATGAAGCCGCCCGCCGCCACGAAGGAGGCATTGGTGTTCGCGTTGCCGCCGGCTACGAGCCACGCGTTCGCGGGATCCGGCGCGGCGACCGGCTTGTGATAGCGCGAGGCTGCGAAGCCACCGCTCGGACCGTGGCAGGTCGCGCACGCGGTATCGGGCTGCGGCCCGGCGACGTGATTGCACGGCAAGGGTTTGCCGTCGGTGCCACGCGCCAGCCCGCCCAGGATCATGCACGTGGATGGCGCCGTGCCCGCGAACGACACGTAGTCGTGGCAGCCGGTGCAGGCTGCCGTCGACGGATTCGTGAGGGCCTGTGCGCCTTGCGCGGCGCCGCCGTGACACGCGGTGCAGTCGCGGATATCGCGCGGATAGGTCGCGGCGATGCCGTGAAACTGATTGGCGGTCGCGACCATGTCGCCGTTGTGGATGCGATGGACGAACGTCGACGAGTTGGCCGAAGGGTTACTCGTGCGCGCCGGGTTGTGACACACGTTGCACATACCCGCGTTGACGCGACCACCGCCGTGAAAGTTCGCGGACGCGAGCGTCTCGGGCTTGAACTTCGCGTGACAGCCATCGCACTTCGCTTGCGACACGATCTCGCGAACCGCCGGCGTTCCACCACTCGGAATGAAGTAGTAGGGCAGGTTCGCCGCATCGAACGTGTTGGCATTGTCGATGAACGTCTCGTCGGTCTGGCGCGTTGCCTGGATCCACACGACATGGGTCTCGCCGAGCTTCGTCGCGTCGTAGGCGATCGCGACCGGACCGTTCGTCGTCGAGGCGACCGGGAACGTGTACGTGTAGTCGCCCGCGCCGTAGCCATTCTCGACGAGGGTGCCGAAGCCGGGTGCGGTGCCGAGCGGGTTGTAGCTCGTCGGTTGCCCCGCGGGCACGGCCACGCTCGTCGTCTTGGTGTAGACCGTGAGCGGAGAGACGAGGCCGTTCGCATCCGTGGTGAAGTACGCGAGCGCGAAGCGCGGCAGGATCGGCGTGTTCTGCGAATAGCCGCCGGTGATGTCGAGCGGGAAGCCGCGATCATCTCGGAGCTTGAACCGCACGGTGATCGGCGCGGTCGTCGAGGTGCTCGTGACTACCGCGACGATGCCGGTGCTCGGCGAGATCGTGCCGTTCGGTCCGACGTTGCACACGTAGGTGGTCGCCGTCGCATCGACTTCATTCGCGTCGAGCGCGCCGTTGCCATTGGTGTCGAGGCCACTCTCGATCCTCGTACCGCCGAAAGGACAGTTCGTGCCGGCTGCTTCGGCGCTCGCTCGCACCAGGCTGTTCTCGCCACCGCAGACGTACGACGTATGCCCGGCAGAGATCTCGGAGGCGTCGAGCACCCCGTCGTGGTTGCTGTCGACGCCGACCTCGATCTTGGTTCCTCCCGCGGCGCAGTTCGAGCCTGGAGGTTCGGGTGAGGTGATCGTCAGCG
>JANXOP010000318.1 GCA_025357755.1 Kofleriaceae bacterium
GCCTTCAGCAGGCGCCATTTCTGGCGTACCGACTTTTCCGCGTCCACATCGCACGTAGATCACGCCGAGGTGCGTCGTGTCGATCCCAGCCGATCCATTTCCGAGCTCGACTCGATCGACTCACCCATTCGAGGGCCCTAAGCAAATCTCCGGCCGTGGATCGTGTTGGTCGCGCGCGGGTAGCGGCCACGAGGCGTTGGGGACTGCAGTCAGTGCAGAAAATATCCTGACACACCAAACATCGCGCCGATGGTCGCGACGAGGAGCCCGAAGTAGAACAGCGATGCACGATCGACCAGGAGTGTCACCGAGATCAGCACGAGTGCGAGCGTGAGCGTGCGGATCGCCATGTCGTAGCGCTTGGTCCGGCGCCCGTGATGCTCGGCATCTCGTTCCGCATTGTAGGCCTGCGATTCGAGGTGCTGGATGCGATGAAAGACCTGACGATCGTCCTCGTCGAGCGCGCGGACTCGCGCTTCGTATTCGTGATGATGGAAGCGCGCGAGGAGCCGCCGCGGATCGGTCGCACCGAGCCCGAGCACCTCCCGCGAGAGCGTATCTTCGGCTTCGATGTAGCCACTGCGCTGCGCGGTCTTCGTCTGATAGAGCGCCCACTCGGTCGCTGCTTCGCCGCGGCTCTGTTGTACGGTCGAGCTCTCGCGTCCGCCGTCGGCATCTGACTGCGCGCGCACGAACCCGAGGAACGAGAGCATCATCGTGAGCAAGAGAGCCGCGATCGAGACCCGCCGGGCGATCTCGGCTTTGTGCGCGGCGGTCGCGGCGGCCGCACCGGCCTCGGCCTTGCGCTCGGCCTCGAGCTTCGCGAGCGCGCTCTCGATCGCGCGCTCGAGGACTGGCGACGCGGTGCGATCAGGCTCGCTCATGGCTTACTCCCCACGCGCTCGAGCACGACATCGCTCTCCCAGTCTTCGTCTTCTTTGAGTGGCGGAGCCTCCACCTTCTTGGGTTGCGGCGGATCCGCGTCGCTCTTCGCACGCACCGCGAGTGGCTTCGGTGCCGGGGGAGCCTCGAGCATCGCGGTGATGCCCTGTTCCGGAATCACCGGCACCCCGCCGGCGACGATCCGCGACCACAGCTGCGCGTAGATCGATCCGATTCCTTTTTCGACGAGCAACGGTGGGGTCGCCTCACCATACCGTGCCTGTTCCAGGCCAGCCTCGAACACGTGGCTCATCCAATCGAGGCGGAAGCGCGACACTCGCTCGGTCACGATCCGAGGATGAAGCGGCAGCATGCCGAGCGCCTCGCACTCGCGCGCGTGGATGTCTGGACGCCACAGGAACCGGACGAGCTGGTAGCCGACCTTGGCATCGTTCGCTGCGGCTGGCAGCGCCCACACCCAGTCCTCGAGAAATGAAAAACTCGGGCGCTGGCGCTGCGGGTGGCCCTTCGCGTCGAGCGCGAGCGATGCGCCGCGCGGCATCGAGGTGAATTCGAGATCCGATGGATCGGCGACCGCAGCGACCGCAGCGGCATGCGAGCCCCCGTGAATGTTGAAGGCTTCCATCGTGTCGATCGGTGCGAAGTAGAGATCACCCGATTCGAGGCCTGCGAGGACCGCCTCGTCATCGAACGGGTCTGCCTCGAACATCTCGGGTACGTACGCACCCTCGTCGCGGTAGAGCGCTTCCCACTGAAACAGATCCACCGCGGCTTGCGTGTTCGGCTTCGTCGCCGTGGCGTCCGTCGCGCCTTGCCGGTACAGCGCCGAGACGATGTCGCGTTGACCATCGATCTCGTCGCCCGTGCGGTGCGCGACCCGCGCGCGCGCCGGCTCGCCGCCGTAGCTCCGGTGCGACCAGTAGTACGCCATCACGAACAGATCGTACGAGGTCCACTTCGCAGGCGTGAGGCCGAGCTCGTAGCCGGCGGGGAGCCCCTTGCCGTTGACCTTCGCGATCGCGGCGTTGATCTGCGGACGTAAGGCCGACCAATGCGAGATGGCATCGCGAACCTTCGAGACGCGATACGCCGCGACATCGACGACCGACATCCTTGGAAGAAAGTATTGCGTACCCTTCGCTTTGGCCGGCGCCAGGACCGCGGCACCGACCTCCTCGAAGTCCGTGGCGATGCGATCGGAGCTCGTCACGCTCGAGAACGGGCGAACGAGCTTGGTGTCGATCGCGTGCGCGAGCTGGGTCTCGGGCAGCGCGGTGAGCACGACGTCTTTCCCGCTTTGCGCGGCATCGCGCGTGATCGCTTGCAGCTGTTCCTCTTCGGGGACGCGCAGCAGCTCGAGGTTCGAGCTCGTCTCCTTGTTGAAGACGTCGAGGATGTTGGCCTGGAACCACGCGCCCTGGATCTCGTCGAGTTGCATCACGACGTAGCGCCGCGGCCCGGGATTCGGATGCGGCGCGACCGGGTAGAAGTTAACGACGGCGAAGAACACATCGACGCCGACTCCGATCACCACGGCACAGAGCAAGATGATTCGGATGATCGGAGCTGGAACAACGCGCACCGCGGCAGCTTACAGCCGAACCGGCTCCGGCGATCGGCACGCGAGCGAATGACGCGAGCGCACGGTGCGCGCCACCGCTACGACCCGGATCAATGGGCGCAGCACCAATCGATGCTGAGGTCCGCATGCACGCAGCTCGGGTCGCTGGGAACCGTCATGTCGTCCGGGCACTGATAGCCCACCGGCGGCCGTGGTCGTCCCATCATGTCGGGGAGCGAGCAGGTTTGGTCGACGAAGGAATCGCGGACGCAGGTCGCGATCGTGGCGTCGGGTTTGACGCAGCTATCGTTAGTGCTCGCGCAAGATTCGCAGGTACCGACCGCGGCATTGCCACAGCGAACGCAGTGCTCGGACCCGCCGCAATTCGAATCGCTGGTGCATCCGTTCGAGCACTCCGCAGGAAAGCCCGTGACGCAGTATTGGCCTGCGGAGCAGGTGAAGGCACCGCAGCCTTCGGTCGTCCCGGGGCGTCCGGGTTCGCCGCACATCGTCTCGGATCCTCCTCCGCACGCTCCGCACAGCATCAAGACAAGCCACGTCCAACAGGTTTGGTTCATGACCTCGTGACGCAGGTGGTTGGCGAGTTTTGCGTGCGGGACGAAAGTTTCCTCACTGGCGCCCTCGGGCCTCCAGTCGTCGCGAGTTGACGCACGCGCGCAAACTCTCTACACAGAGAGATGGGGAAAATGGGTGCGGTGATGATGTGCGCGTGGTGGTGTGCGGCAGCGAGCGCCGAACCGGCTCGCAACTCGATCGGAGGTCTGACCTACGTCTTGCCACCGGGCTGGAAGGCGGAGCCTCCCGTGGCCGACCACGTGCGGCTGACGTTCGCCGACACGAAGCGTTATTGCATCATCTCGCTCTACCAACCTCGAAGCGCGGGGGCGGATCTCGATGCCGAGTTTCTCACCGAATGGAAGTCCGTCGCGGGCACCGCGAAGGATCGATCGCCAACGCTCGGACGCCGCACGCTCGGCGGACACGAGCTCGTCGAGGCCACGGGCGCGATCAAAGGGGACGACGGCACGTCACTCTTCGAGCGTGTCGTGATCGTCGCCGGCGAAGGTCAGCTGACGACGATCGTCGTGCTCGCCGCGACCCGCGCCACCGAGCAGGCGTGCGCCGCGGACAGTACCGGCATCGCGACGAGCGTGAGCTTCGCGGCGACCGCGAGCCAACCTCCTGCGCCCGCGGTGAGGAACGGCCTCGCGGGGACGCTGCACACCACGTTCACGCTCGCGGACCTCGCTGGCGAATGGACGAGCGGCGCAGGCCTCGTGCTCTACAACCATTCCGGGACCACGACCACGACGTCGGCCGCCGTCGCGGGGATGCGATACACGTTCGCTGCGAACGGCACGTTCAAGTACTCCGAAGCGGGCCGCAACGGGAATCACTCGTTCCACGAAAACTCGGAGGGCACGATCGCGATCAACGCGGGGGTCGTGACGTTGACGACCAAGGATCGAGTCCGCACGTTTCAATCGCTCGCATTCATGACGACCCAGGAAGGCGCAGCCGTACTCACCTGGCGCGAGTACGGGTCCCTGGGTCGAACCTGGACGGCCGACGAGATCCGCGACATGTGCGGCCCTAGAAACGGCGTCTACGAGTGCCAGTATAGCGATCTCTGGAGCCGCGCGGCGCCGAAGCACTGACCCTGGCTTCCGTCGCAACCGCGTCATCCGTTGCGCACCCAGGAGCGCAAACCTGATCGCGGCCGGTCCTCCGTGACCCCCATGTGCGTCGGATGGAGGTTGCCGCACCGCGGCAGTGCGCGGCGCGCCATTCGCATCACGGCACGGCCATGAGAGAGAAGCCGACCGAGACGACCACGACGAACGGCGAACGCGAGCGCGAAAAAGTACGTCCGACGCTTGCCGCGACCGAGCCGAGCACGCGCGAGGCTGCACCGAAGAAACCGTACTTCTATAGCCCGATCATCGACACGGACTAGCATTCGCTCTTCGCTCGCACGAACGCGCTCATCGTCCGGGTCTCGCGCGCGAGCTGAAAGAGAGCAGTGGCGGCGTCCCGAGATCACGTGCTCGGATGTCACGAGCGTTGTGGCTCACCCGCGCTCCGGCGCTCGGGCTAGGCGTGGGGTAGCCCGAATTTTCGCGCTGTTGCGTTTCGCAGCGGGCACATCGGTTGCTTTAGCTCTCTGCGATGCCGACCGCGCCCGAGCGCCTCTATAGAACCTCCGCAACGCCTGCCGTCGAAGGTGCCGACTGGACGATCGCGCTCGCCGGTGGCAACGGCATGCGACTCGCGGATTACGTCCAGCAGCGGTTCGGCCAGCGGATGCCGAAGCAGTACTGCCGGCTGCTGGGCAATCGGTCGATGCTCGAGCACACGCTCGACCGGATGAACGAGCTCACTCCCGCCGCGCGAACGCTCACCGTGATCGGGACGGATCACCTGCCGTGGGCGGCCGAGCAACTGACGGGTCGTAGCGATCAGGTCTTTCGCCAGCCCTCGTCGCGCGAGACCGGTACCGCGCTGTATGTCGCCTTCGCGATGCTCCAGCGCTGGGCCCCTGATGCGGTCGTGACGGTCACGCCGACCGATCACTTCGTCGCGCCCGCAGCTCGCTACATCGCCGAGATCGCACGCGCACGCGCACTCGCCGCAGCCCATCGCGACAAGGTCGTACTGGTCGGAGCGCAGCCGGACGAGCCAGACTCCGAGCTCGGCTACGTCTCGCTCGGTGAAGCGCTCGAGCGCGGCGTGAATCAGGTCTCGGCATTCGTGGAGAAGCCGAGCAGCACCGAGGCTGATGCGCTGATCGCGCACGGCGCGCTGTGGAACACGATGGTGTGCACGGGCACCGTGCAAGCCTTTTGGGAGCTCGGTCGCGCGGGGTCGCCTGCGCTCATCGATCTGCTCGAGAACCTCGTGCCGCTGATCGATACCGACGATGAGGATGCCGCGATCGCCGCGGTCTACAGCCTCGCACCCGTGATCGGGTTCTCGCGCGACATCCTCGAGCGATCGCCCGAGCGCCTGCTCGCGACGCGGCTGGAAGGCATCGAGTGGAATGATTGGGGACGCGCCGATCGCATCGAGGCGACCCTGCTGCGTCGTCGCGCCCGCGCCGCAAAGGCCGTGCTGCATCTTCCGATCGCGAACGCCTCGTGACCGAGGTCAAGGTCTGGCCAGGGCGGCCATATCCACTCGGTGCGACGTTCGACGGGAATGGGACGAACTTCGCGCTGTATTCCAGCGTGGCCGAGGGGGTCGAGCTCTGCCTGTTCGAGGGCGATCGCGAGACGAAGGTCAGCCTGAACCTCGGCACTGGCTCGGTGTGGCACGCGTACCTTCCCGAGGTCGGTCCCGGCCAAGCGTACGGCTACCGAGTCGACGGCGCCTGGGATCCCGAGCACGGGCTGCGCAACAACCCGGCGAAGTTGCTCGTCGATCCGTATGCACGCGCGATCAGCCGCGGCCTCAAGTGGGACAAGGCGCTGCGCGGCGACGGCGATGACGGCAGGGCTTCGGAGGTCGACAGCGCGCCGTTCACGTTTCGCTCGGTCGTCGCACAGCCGTACTTCGACTGGCGCAACGACAGCCGGCTCGAGACGCCGTGGAACGAGACCGTGATCTACGAGGTCCACGTCAAGGGCTTCTCGCAGCGCAACGAAGCCGTGCCCGCGGAGCTGCGCGGCACCTATGCCGGACTCGCGCATCCCTCGTCGATCG